>DTZN01000294.1 GCA_012961365.1 Hydrogenothermaceae bacterium | reverse complement strand
CATCGGTGGATCCAATATTGGATCAGCAATCGCCTTATCCGTCTTAGCTTTTAACATCTCAACTAGCTTAACAAGTTTTTTTACATCCATTGGAGAAAAAAAGCTTGTATTTACTCCAGATCCAGGTAAGATTTAGCATTTATTTTTTTCCACCAGATTTTCTTTTATAAATGGATGAACTGTTGCACTCATTACGCAAAACTTTCCACCATAGTTTGAGATTTCTTGTAGTCCTTTAATTATTATTGCTAATGTTTCTGGTAAGTAGCTTTGTGGTTCATCTAAGATAATTTTGGAATAAGTTAAAGTTGCATAAATTTTTTCATATCCGGGATATTTTAAAACAGAAGTAAATAGCTGGTCTGCTGTTGTAATTGTGATAGGCATTGAAAATTGACGGGTTGTTTGGGTTCTTATAATATGTTCTTCTATTGATAGATTTTCTTCTGATAGATTTTCTTCTACTGATTTTAAACTATCTAAGCCATAAAAAATAGCATCACTATGAAGAAGCCCTATTTTTTCTTGATAATCTTCAAAAATTTCTTTAAATCTTTCATACATTGCATTAACAGAAACTCTAACAGGTAAAGTATAAAAGGCTTTACTGTTTCCTATCCAGTTAATGGCAAACTCTGTCTTTCCCATACCAGTTGAAGCTGTAAGAAGGATATTTTTATCTCTTAAATCCTTTGCTTTTTCTTGAAAAGGCTTTAATTTAGAATTTTTTTTGTTTTTTATATAAATATTTAGTCTTTTATCAATATTATTTATTTTTTCCTCCTCTACTGGTAAATGTGCTGAAGCTGAATGGTCTAAACGATGTAAAAGACCTTTTAAAAGGATAAAATGCTTTTCTTTTTTTAAGGTTTTAGTTTTATGCCTATTATATTTAAACTCCTCTATCTTTTTTAAAAGTAAACCTGCCTTTTTATAATCTATACTTTCAATATTAATTCCAAATTCTTTAAGCCATGTTAAAAATTTAGATTTTTTAGATATATCTCTTTCTAAAACTTGTGTTAGATATTCTTTATCAAAATCGATTTCCCTATCGTGGTGAAACACTACACTATAAAAAATATAATCATAAAACTCCTTTGGTATTAGCTTTCTAACTTCTTTTGAGTAAAAGAATATGCCTGATAAAAAGTTATGTGGTATTTCTTTGTTTAATCCTTGTGGGACTTTTTCTGTTTTGCCTAAAACTTTTTTTAGTTTTTTTTGAAAGAGGAAAGATAATTTCCCTAAATCGTGAAATAAACAGGCTAATTTTAGATTTTCCCAAAATTGATTATCTAAACTAATTTCCTTCTCATACAATTTTTTTAATCTTTCAAGCTCTTTAAGTAAATTCTTTGTATGCTCTTCAAGGGTTTCTGGGATAGGTTTGCCATCTTTGTAATATATTTTGGCATAGATTTTACTCAATTTTATCTCCAACTAAATCTATAATCCTTTGTTCTTCCGCATCAAACAAAATTTCTCCTTCTTCTAAAGAAGCATTATCTATATAAACAACATCTTTTTTTTCAAAATATCTAATACCTGTTTTTTGTAGAAGCTCATTATCATATTTAAAGTTCATTCTATAATTAATACCTTCCAGTCCTAAAGTATTAGCTGTTTCTTTGCTTATATATATTCCATAGTCTATTTCTTGTGGCTCTTCATAAAGGTCTATAACTTTTGGCTCTATAATCTCAAGTTCATCTATTCTAATTAGGTCTTCATATCTACCAATAGATGGATAATTTAGGCGAAAAATATTATCTATAAATCTGTTTAAATACTCTTCATCTGCTTTTATATAAATGTGAAGATTAATATCAAATATATTTGCTACATATGTTGGAGATTTAGAAAGAGCTTTGTTAAAACCTTCTAAATATGGATATCCTTTTTCTTTTTCCCTGCTTCTTCTGTCAAACTTAATGATTGTTTGTAAATCTTGGATAACTGATGAAAACTTTCCTTGAATACTCATTGAGATTGGAATGTAATGTCTATTTTCAGATTTGTTGGCATTCCAAACTACATAATGAAACCAACCTCTAATAGTTGAAAGTGGAGGAAGTGGATAAGTGTCCCTGTAATTAAAACTCATAGGTTTTCTATAGTTTGCAAAAAGTTGATACGCTTTAATTTTTAGGAGTTTCATTACTTACTCCGTAATACTCACTTACTTTTTGTTTTAGTTTTTCAAAAAAGCTATTTACATTAAAAATTTGCTCTTGTGGTAAAAGATTTTTAATCTCATCTTCATTGTTCCAGTATCCCTCTATAAATCCTATATAGGTATTTTCTTTTACACTTTCGCCGTTAAAACTCATGTCTAAAACTGAAGAGATTATTGGAGTTTCTACTAAGTATTTTTTGCTTTCTTTATCATAATTTACTTTTAATCTACCTAAAAAGAAAGGATTTTTAACATTATAAACTCCACCTATCGCAAAAAGTGGATTTAAACTTTCCATTCTTCCTTTAATGTTTCTGTTAAGAATTTTAAGCACATCAAGAAGCATATTTACTCTTTTTGCTTTTTCTTCTGGTTTTATTTCTATTTTGTCATTTTCATCTTTTCCCACTTTATCAAGTTCAACTGTTATTGTGTAGCTGTATAAAGATACTTGATGTTCAAACTGGAATGGATTTGGATTTGTTCCTGCTCTTTGGGCAAAGTTTAAGTTCGTTCCAAATTCAACATCTAAATTCATAGGTTCTAAAGCTACTGCTGGGGAAATTCTCACTACAGCAGGTCTTGTGATTGAATTTTTATTTTTTTCTGTTTTCATGTATCCAAAAAGGTCTGCTTCTATATAGTCCTCTATATTTACTTCAGGTTTAAACTGAACAACATCTTTACTAGCTGTTAAAGGTTCATCTTTATCATCTATATTAAAAATTTCTTTTAGCATTCTGTAAATATCATATCTGATAGCCTGTCTTGATTCGTAAGAGTATAACTCACCACTTCTTGAAAGCTTCTTTAGCTCGGATATATTTCCTACACCTTCTCCATAATTTAAGCTCATAGCATCAAATATTATTGAAACAGTTAAACCCTTTGGCTCTAAATTACTCATCGTTTAATACCTCCTGTTTGTTTTCTTTTCCAAGTAATCCATTTAAAAAGCTGTAGCCAAGCGGATAAAATGTATCTTTATTTGAAATTGCTTTAACAAAAGTTGAAGGAATTTCTTCCCCATAAGCCACATATGTTCTGATTAGTATGTCCATAAATTGATTTGTGTTCCCAACACGAAGAGCATTAAGAAGTTTATAAGATATAGACTGTATCTTGTTTTCAGCATTTAATTTTTTTAGTTTATCTGCAAGCTCCACCCCTTTTTTATAAATGAACCATAGTTCTTTGTCTGTAATATTCATATCTCGACCTCCAAAAATAACTTTTTGTAAAAAACTTTTTATAAGCAAGTTTAAATTTTGTAGTTGATAACTGCTAATATTTGTTTTGTAATGAAGTGAGTTATTAGCATTTTGAAGGTAAATTCTTACTAATTTATTTAAATAATCATAAGAAAGACTATTATCTAAAGCTTTTTCTATTGTCTGTGGAAGAACTGAAAAGATGTCATCTTTTATTTTATAAAATGTTTTTGATAAACTTTTGAAATTATCTTTGTTTTCTTTTAGAAACTTCGCTTTTTCTTTTGATATGTTAAAGGAATAAACTTTTGGCATAGTTTCGTTATTTACATCTAACTCTATAACTACTGTATTTTGTAGAGTATATCGAGCTTTTTCATCTTCGGCTATTAAAATAAGTTCTGTAAAAAAATCTATAAGTGTATTTTCAAATTCTTCTTTAGTTAACTTTTTTTCAAGTAATAGATTTTCCTTTAAAAGATTTTCTAAAGATGTATCGGAATTTACAAAATAAAAAACAGTTTTTCCATTTTTATTTAAAGGAGTTAAACCTGCAAAGTATGAAAAATATATAATCTCACATATTTCACATAGAGGAAGTTTTGACTTGAAATTCCATATAAAATTTATACTATCTTTATTTAATCCGTAAAACTTAGAAATCCCTGTATCAAAAATAGTATCTTTTTTATCTTTTTTTGCTTGTCTTTCAAAACAGTTTATACATTTGTAAACTTTATCGTGTTTAATACTATTTTCTAAAAACTTTTTTTCAAAATCTTCATAAAATTTTTTAAATCCATCTTTATTTATAGACTTATTTAAAAAACTTTTCTGACCATATATATTTCTTAAATAAATTTGAAAATAAATTTGAACATCACTTTCTAAAAACTCCTGTTTATCCTTTTTTAATATATCCAAAGATTTTTTTAAAAATTCCACAAGCAGTTTTGGATTTTTATTAATATCTTTTTTAGACTTAAAGTTACCTGTTTTCTTTTTTAAAAGAGGAAAATTTGCTAATCTTTTTTCTAATCTTGAACGAATTTCTATAGGTAGTTGTTTCTTTAGTTCCTCATTTGGAATATTTCCTTTTTTTAAATATTTTTTTCCTATATTTTCTAAATCTTTTTCAGTATCTAATCTATTTAAATCTTCAATGTAGTTTTCAAACTCAGATACTACACTTTCGTATCTGCCATATTGCCTAAAAGCATAATCAAAAAACCTTTCTGAAAATCCTTCAAATATTTTTCTGTCAAACTCTATATAGTTGTCTGTAAATCTTAAAACTTTTTCATCTTTTGATACAATTTTTCTTTCTTTTATATCCCATAAATGATTATTTATTTTTAAAAAACCTATAATACCTGCATTATAAAGCCAATCTCCTAAATAAACCTTTTCCATTATCCCAGCACCTCCACCATTCCAAAACCTTGTCCTGTTCTATTTCCTATGCCTATTTTGTATAAGATTTCTAAATCTTTTGGGTGTCCTGATAATTTAAATATTCCTGAACTTCCTGTTAGAAACATTATTGGTTTTCCTGTTTTTTCTCTAAACTCTTTTAGAGTATGTTTTATAACCTGTTTTTTCATTTTTATAGGCTCGAATTTTAGCGGCTTTTCTAATCCTTTTCCTTTTATGTGAGGTGATTTTAGTATTCTGTATGTTATCTCATTTAAATAATACTCAAATTTTTCATTATCAAATACAATAGGGTTATCTTTTTTATCTTCAATTATTATTGGTGAGTTTGTTTTAAAAACAATTGTTTCACTTTTTATTGGTTTTTCGTTTAAAACAGATAAACTTTTTATCTGAAAATGTATTTTCTCGCCGTTTATAAGGAAATTATTATCAAAGCTAAAATTAAATCTTTTTATCTTCTTTAATCCGTTAACCAGACTTATTATAAATCTATAGTCAGTAGAGGATATATATAAATTTAAAACCTGATTATTAAAATAAAAAACTATATCTTCTATCTTAAACTTGTTATCTATTTGTATTATTTCCTTTTTTATTTGCTTTTCTTTTGGAAAAACAAGATTAAAGCTAAAAGGTTTAGTGATTTTTCCGTTATAAAGAAAATCTTTATAATCTTCATCTGACCTTTTTAAAGCTTCTTTAATAAGAGAAACTAATCTGTGACGGTAAATAATAGGTAATTTATCCACAATAATTGAAATCTTTATTCTCATTAATTTCCTCTAATTTTTTATTTTTTAATCTATTATTAATAACGGCTTTAATTTATATTTTTGACATTATTGTTTTTATATTATACTAAAATTCCATATCCTAAGGATGTTTTTGCCCCTATCCCTATATTCAAGAATGCTTCTTTCAAATCATGTTCTAAACAACTATCGTAAACATTGCTATTTTTAAAATAAAATCTGAATGTTGTTGATTCTGGTATGGTTAAAAATGTTATAGGTATTGGATTTTGCCAATCTTCCGGTGGAGCATTTTTATTTTCATCATAATATTCTGGAAAATGTGAATTTACTATATCTATATCAAACCCTTCAAATTTTTCGGTATAAGCATCTAAAAATATCAATTTTCCTTTTTGTTTTTGATTTCCAAAAATTTCAACAATTTTTTCAATTTCTTTTTTTGAAATAGAATCGATAAAATCAATAGTCTTTTGTCTTATTTTTTTTATATCTTCTTTAGATAGTTCGCTATCTATCTCTTTAAATTTTTTGTCGAAATTTTTTTCTTTTAAATTTTCTATTAAACCTTTTTTTAATTTATTAAACTTTTTGATTTCATAATTTTCTATCAAGTTTTCAACAACAAAAAATTTGTAAATATTCCAATCTGCTAACTTCCAAATTCTATAAGCTTTTAAAACTCCTTTTATAGCTGATGCAGGTATATATGGGATACCGTAAATGTAATGT
>DTZN01000293.1 GCA_012961365.1 Hydrogenothermaceae bacterium | reverse complement strand
ACCAATATAAGTTTATACTCTTTTTTTAACTGCTTATCCAATAAATTATAGGCTTTTAATAGTCCTAGAAGATTTTCGTTTTCTACTCTAGCTGTTGTTGGTGATAAAAATGGTCATATTGGATTTGGACACGGAAAAGCTAGAGAAGTTCCTCCTTCTATAGCTAAAGCTATTGCTGACGCAAAAAAACATTTAATAAAAGTTCCTTTAATAGATGGAACTATTCCTCATGATGTTATTGGAGAATATGAATCTGCAGTTATTCTTTTAAAACCTGCAAGAAAAGGTACAGGGGTTGTTGCAGGTGGACCTTTAAGACCTGTATTAGAGCTTTTGGGAGTTACAGATATCCTTACTAAGATACTTGGAAGAACTACAAACCCTAATAATGTTGTTAGAGCAACTTTTGATGCTCTTCTTAAACTTAAGTCTCCAGAGGAAATTGCAAAGATAAGAGGAGTAGAAGAAACTAAAATTAGAGAAAATTATAGAATTTTCGCTGGAGGTGTTCCTATAAAATGAAGCTTAAAGTGAAATTAGTTAGAGGATTAGCTGGTAAAAAGAAGTTCCAAAAGGATGCTATTCGTTCTTTAGGACTTAGAAAAATAAATGATGAAAAAATTTTAGAAGATAATCCTATGGTTAGAGGAAATATTGAAAAAGTTAAACATCTTATTAAGGTGGAGGAAGTAGAATAATGAGTTTTAAATTACATGAGCTTAGGCCAAATGAAGGTGCTACTCATAGAAAAAAAAGAGTTGGTAGGGGTATAGGTTCAGGGCACGGCAAAACTTCTACTAGAGGACATAAAGGACAAAAATCAAGAAGAGGATATGGAGAACTTCCAGCTTTCTTTGAAGGTGGACAAACTCCATTTATCATGAGAATTCCTAAAAGAGGGTTTAAAAATCCTAATACTATAGAATATGAAATTGTTAATATAAAAACTTTGGAAGAAAGATTTGAAGCTAATGCAGAAGTTACTCCTGAGATTTTAAAAGAAAAAGGAATTATTCACTGTGTATCTGCAGTTAAAATACTTGGAAATGGAGAATTAACAAAACCTTTAAAGGTTAAAGCTCATAAATTTTCTAAATCTGCAGAAGAGAAAATAAAATCTGCTGGCGGTTCAGTGGAAGTAATTTCTTAATATATGTTAGAGGGGATGTGATTGTTTGAACTTATAAAAAAGTTATTTGAAATTAAAGACCTTAGAAGAAGAGTTTTATATACCCTTTTAATTTTTGCAGTTTATAGGCTTGGGACGCACATCCCCGTTCCTGGAGTTGATACCCAAGCTCTCTTTAATTATTTTAACTCATCAGGTGGAGTTCTTTTTAATATTTATAATCTGTTTTCTGGTGGAGCTTTAGGGAGATTGTCTGTTTTTGCCCTTGGTATTATGCCTTATATTTCTGCTGCAATTATAATGCAACTTCTTACTGCAGTATTCCCTAGTCTTGAAAGACTACAAAAAGAAGAAGGTGATTATGGTAGGTGGAAAATTTCCCAATATACTAGATATCTAACAATTGCCATAGCTGGTTTTCAATCTTTTGCACTATCTGTTTGGATTTCAAATATTAGAACTGAAACAGGACAGTCTTTAATTTCTGAAAATGTAATTGTTTTTATATTAATGACAACGCTTATTATCACTGTTGGAACTGTATTTTTGATGTGGCTTGGTGAAAAAATTACAGAATTTGGAATAGGTAATGGTATTTCTATGATTATTCTTGCCAGTATAGTAGCTGGAATTCCTTCTGCGATAATTTCAACTTATGAGCAGTTGCAAACAGGAGCATTACCTTTATATAAAGTTGCCATTGCCATTGTGATTATAATTGCAGTTGTTGCAGGTATTATTTATATTCAAGAAGCAGAAAGAAGAATTCCAATACAATATGCGAGAAGAGGAATAACAACTAGAGAAACTGCCACATATCTACCTTTAAAGCTAAATCCTGCAGGTGTTATCCCTATAATTTTTGCAGTTGCACTTATTATGTTTCCTGCAACTATAGCTCAAATGTTTGCAACAAAATCAGAGATTGCAAGAATTGTAGCTGATGCTTTATCTCCTCAAAGCTATATTTATTTTGCTATTTATGTAGGATTAATTATATTTTTCACATACTTTTATACTGCAATAGTTATAAATCCTAAAGATATAGCTGATGGTCTTAGAAGGAATGGTGGTTTTATACCAGGTGTAAGAGCAGGTACTCAAACTGAAGAATATATTAATTTTGTATTAACTAGACTTGTTTTTGCAGGTGCTATATTTTTAGCAATTATAGCTGTTTTACCTATGTTTCTAGTTAGGATGCTTGATGTTCCATTTTACTTTGGAGGAACATCTGCCCTAATTGTTGTTGTAGTTGCTCTTGATACTTTACATCAAATTGAAGCTCATTTTGCTATGAAAAAGTATGAAGGATTTTTAAAAAGAGGTTAAATAATGGGAAAAATAATTATATTTTTAGGACCTCCAGGAGCTGGTAAAGGAACTCAAGCTGAAAGATTAATTAAAGATTTTGGATTTATCCAGCTTTCTACAGGAGATATATTAAGAGAAGCTGTTAGAAATGGAACTGAGTTAGGAAAAAAAGCTAAACAATATATGGAGACAGGGCAATTAGTTCCTGATGATATTATTATTGGAATTATTAAAGATAAGTTAAATGAGCTAAAAGATGAAAATATAATTTTCGATGGTTTTCCTAGAACTATACCGCAAGCAAAAGCTTTTGATGAAATGCTTGTAAAAGAAGGAAAGGAAGTTGATAAAGTGATACTTTTTGATGTAGATGACGAGGAAATTATAAATAGGCTTTCAGGTAGAAGAATAGCTCCTAAAACTGGTAAAACTTACCATATTATTTATAATCCTCCTCCTCCAGATATTGAAGTTATTCAAAGAGAAGATGATAAAGAAGAAGTGATAAAAAAAAGACTTGAAGTCTATCATACACAAACAAAACCTTTAGTGGATTACTATAAGAAAAAAGGCAAATTAGTAGTAGTTAATGCTAATAACCCTCCAAATGATGTTTACAATCAAATAAAAGAAGTGTTATAATTTAAGATTATTATGATAAATTTAAAGTCTAGGGAAGATATAGAGAAACTAAAAATTGCAAATAGGATAGTTGCCGAAATTTTGCAGGTAATAAAGGAAGAAACAAAGCCTGGAATGACTGGCATAGACCTTGATGAGATAGCAAGAAAGGAAGCTGAAAAAAGAAGTGTAAAACCTGCATTTTTAGGTTTATATGGTTTTCCAGCAGCACTTTGTGTTTCTATAAATGAAGAGATTGTTCATGGAGTTCCTAAAAATAAACCTATAAAAGAAGGTGATATTGTTAGTATAGATTTTGGTGTTGTTTATGACGGCTGGTATGGTGATGCAGCTATTTCTTATATTGTAGGTAATAAAATTAGCGATAGAAAAAAAAGATTGCTAGAAGGTGTTGAAAAGGCTTTATATGCTGGTATAAATAAATGTTATCCTGGAAATACAGTTCGGGATATCGCGGCTGCTATCGAAGGCACTTTAAAGGAGTATAAACTTGCTCCTATTTGTGATTATGGAGGACATGGGATTGGTAGAAAGCCCCATGAAGACCCCCATGTATCAAATTGTGTTGCGAATGCTGAAGATATTAAGCTTGTACCTGGTATGGTTTTGGCTATTGAACCAATGGCAACACTTGGGAAAAAAACTAACTACTACAGAAAGCTTAAAGATGGTTGGACAGTTGTTTCTAAAGAAAAAGCTATAGCTGCCCATTTTGAGCATTCTGTAGCTATAACGGAAGGTGGTCCTATAATTTTGTCAAAACTTGATTAAAAAGGGAAGGATATGGGAAAGAAAAAAAAGGAAGATAAGAAAGAGAAAGGAATAGTAGTAGAAGGGACTGTAGAAGAAGCTCTTCCTAATGCTATGTTTAGAGTAAAGCTTGATACAGGACATGAAGTGTTAGCCCATGTATCTGGAAAAATGAGAATGCATTTTATCCGTATTTTACCAGGAGATAGGGTTAGAGTTGAATTATCACCATATGACCTTACAAGAGGTCGTATTGTTTTTAGACTTTAAAAAATTTTTAGAGAGGTGGAAAGATGAAAATTAGGTCTTCTGTTAAAAAAAGATGTGAAAAATGTAGAATTATAAAAAGAAACGGTAGAGTAATGGTTATATGTGAAAATCCAAAGCATAAACAAAAACAAGGATAATAGGAGGAAATAATGGCTCGTATAGCAGGTGTTGATTTATCAGATAGAAAAAGATTAGAAATAGCTCTTACTTACATATACGGTATTGGTAAAACCAGAGCAAAAGAAATTCTCCAAAATACTGGAATTGATGGAATGAAAAGAGTTGGGGAATTAACCCCCGAAGAATTGAATGCAATAAGAAAATACATTGAGCAAAATTATAAAGTTGAAGGTGATTTAAGAAGAGAAGTTGCAGTTAATATAAAAAGACTTATGGATATGGGATGTTATAGAGGAATTAGACACAGGCTTGGTCTTCCTGTTAGGGGGCAAAGGACAAAAACAAATGCAAAAACTAGAAGAAAATTTTCTGGAAGAATTAAAAGAAGATAATTGGAGGCTATAAATGGCTAAGAAAAGAAGAAGAAATACTAAAAAAGTTAAAAGAACAGTTCCTTATGGAATTGCTCACATTCAAGCAACATTTAACAATACTATTGTAACTATTACTGATAAAGAAGGTAATGTTTTAACTTGGGCTTCTGGAGGAACAGAAGGTTTTAAGGGAACAAGAAAATCTACTCCCTATGCTGCTCAAAAAGCTGCAGAAAAAGCTGCTAAAAGAGCAATGGAAGAATTTGGAATGACCGATGTTGAAGTATGGATAAAAGGTCCAGGGGCAGGTAGAGAAACAGCTATAAAAACTATTCAAGCAACAGGTTTAAATGTTAAGGTTATTAAAGATGTAACTCCAATACCTCATAATGGATGTCGTCCACCAGCTAAAAGGAGGGTTTAATCGATGGGTAGATATATTGGTCCATTAACTAAAGTAAGTAGAAGACTTGGTGCTTTTGTAGGTGGAAGTTTAAAATCTTTCCAAAAAAGGAACTTCCCACCAGGACAACATGGAAGAACTCAAGGTAGAAGAAGAAAATTATCTGACTACGCTATTCGTTTACAAGAAAAACAAAAATTAAGATTTTTGTATGGTGGAATAAGAGAAAAACAGTTCAAAAGATATTTTGATGAAGCTGCTAGAATTGCAGGGGTTAGAGGTGGAAACACAGGTAATATTCTTCTTCAGCTTTTAGAAAGAAGACTTGATAATGTTGTTTATAGAATGGGTTTTGCTAAAACTAGACTTCAAGCTAGACAATTAGTAAGACATGGGCATTTTTTTGTAAATGGTAAAAAAGTAAATATACCTTCTTATCAAGTTGACCCTGGAGATATTATAGAGCTAAGAGAAAAAAGTAGAAAGTCTCCTTTGTTTAAAGAAAACTTAGAGCAAAG
This sequence comes from Hydrogenothermaceae bacterium, assembly GCA_012961365.1. Lineage (GTDB taxonomy): Bacteria > Aquificota > Aquificia > Aquificales > Hydrogenothermaceae > Hydrogenothermus. The sequence goes on along the minus strand of DTZN01000293.1, from coordinate 1,831 downwards.
AGATCCAAGGTCTATTCCTTCTTGGTTAGAGGTTGATAGGGAAAACTTTAGAGGAAAAGTTTTAGAAATACCTGAAGAAATTGAGCTTGAAATTCCTGTTAATGTTCAGCTCATTATTGAGTACTACTCTGCGTAAATTATTGGAGGTAAAACGCCTATGCCATTTTTAGAATTTATAACTCCCGATAAAATTTATTGGGATGAAGTTTCAAAAACTGAAACTTATGGAAAGTTATATGTTGAGCCTCTTGAGAGAGGTTGGGGAACTACAATAGGTAATGCTTTAAGAAGGGTATTATTATCCTCTCTTGAAAGTGGAGCTATTACTGCAGTTAAAATCCAAGGAGTAGCCCATGAATTTGCTACTGTAGAAGGAGTTATAGAAGATGTTGCTGAAATTATACTTAACTTAAAAGAAATCAAATTTAAAATGGAAGAAGGATTAGATAGTGAGTTTGCAATATTAGAAGTTAAAGGTCCAGGTAAAGTATCTGCTAAAGATATTAAATTACCAAATGGCATAGAAGTTGTTAACCCAGATGTACATATTGCTACTATTGATAGTCCTGATACTGAATTAAAGATGGAAATTAAGATAGAAAAGGGACGAGGATATGTAACTGTAGAAGAAATGGAAGCTCCAACAGAGATAGGATGGATTTTAATAGATACTGCATTTTCTCCTATTACCAAATGTACGTTTCATGTTGAACCTACAAGAGTAGGAGATAAAACAGACTATGATAAGTTGATTTTAGAAATATATACAGATGGTAGCATTACTCCAGATGAAGCTTTAACAAAAGCTTCTAATTTGCTAATAAAGCACTTTGAACTTCTATTAAATCCAACTGTTAGGAGAGTAGAGACTGTTAAAAAAGCTGTTCCTGAAAGCATTGCTCAAAGAATAGAGGAAGATAAATTATCTCTTGCTATTGATGAGCTTGATATTTCTTCTAGAGCTACAAATACTCTTAAAAAACTTGGTATTCAGACAATTGGTGATTTAGTAAAAATGACTGAAGAAGATTTAAAAGAAGCTAAATCTATTGGTAGAAAGGCATTAAAAGAGATTAAAGAAGCATTAGCAGATTTAGGATTAGAGCTTGCTCCTTCAAAACCTACAGAAAAACAATAAAAGAGGTGAAGATACATGCGTCATAGAGTAAAAACAAAAAGTTTTCATAGACCAAAAGAGCAAAGAGAACATTTATTTGTTAACTTGGCCTGTGCATTAATAGAAAACGGAAAAATCCAAACAACAAAAGCAAAGGCAAAAGCACTAAAACCTTTTATTGAGAAGTTGATTACGCTCGCTAAAAAACAAACTGTTCATTCTAGAAGGTTAATAAACTCTAGATTAAAACATCATAAATCTGCTGCTGATAAGTTATTCAAAGAACTTGCTCCACTTTATAAAGATAGAAATGGTGGATACACAAGAATTTACAAATTAGACAAAAGAAGAAGAGGAGATGACGCTGAACTAGCTATTATTGAGCTTATAGATTATCCTTTTGAGGATTAACATTGTTTATATTAGGAAACTTGCTTGAGGCGGTGGCCAGAATACTGGACATCGCCTTAACAGTTTATATGTGGGTAGTTATAATATCCGCTTTGATTTCTTGGGTAAATCCAGACCCTTATAATCCTATAGTTAAATTTTTGAGAAATGCTACAGAACCAGTTTATAGAAAAATTAGAAAGTATGTTCCTACAGACTTTGGTGGAATAGATATAGCTCCTTTAATTGTAATTCTGATAATTGTTTTTTTACAAATTTTTCTAGTTAATTCTCTTCTTGGATTAGCTTATAAATTAAAGGCTT
>DTZN01000292.1 GCA_012961365.1 Hydrogenothermaceae bacterium | reverse complement strand
TTGGAGGAAATGGAAGTTTCCAAGGTGCTTACAAATTCTCTAAAGAGTTTGATATTCCAGTAATAGGTATTCCAAAAACTATAGATAATGATACTTATGGAACAGACTATACTATAGGATTTGATACTGCTGTAAACACTGCAGTTGACGCAATAGAAAAAATAAAAGATACTACCATGTCCCACGAAAGAGTTTTTGTTGTTGAAGTTATGGGAAGGGAAAGTGGTTTTATAGCCCTTGAAACAGGTATTGCCACAGGTGCAGACTGTATACTAATTCCAGAATATCCTCACCCTTTACATAAAGTCATAAATACAATTATTAACGCAAAAAAAAGAGGAAAAAACTTTTTCCTTATAATTCTTGCAGAGGGAGTGGCAAAAGCACAAGAATTTTCAAAAATTTTACAAAAAAAACTTAATGAAATTGGAGATTTTGGAGAAGTTAAATATTCTGTTTTAGGATATATACAAAGGGGAGGAACTCCAACTGCTTATGATAGATTAATGGCTTCAAGATTTGGAGTATTTGCTGTTAAAGAGTTTTTAAACGGAAATAAAAACTTTATGGTAGTTTTTGAAAAAGGGAATATATTATCTAAACCTTTGAAAATCTCTTTTGGAAAGATAAAAAAACCAGAAATAAGAGAATTTGAAATAGCAAATATTTTAAATTATTAATGATATGGAAATTACAGAAGTAAATATATATCCCTTTGATACAAGTGGAACAGGAGGCAGAGTAAGAGCAGTTGCCGATATTGTTATAGATGAAGTATTACTAATAAAAGGTATAAAAATTGTTGAAAACAAACATGGTGGTTTGTTTATAGTGTTTCCCCAAAAAAAAATATCAACAGGAAATATAATAGATATAGTCCAACCTTTGACAAAAGAACTTAATGATAAAATACGAAGAGCAGTAATAGATAAATACAAAGAACTTTTCGGAATTGCTTTAAAGGAGGATTTTATTGGAGAAAGTTAAAAAGATATTAATGGCATTAACAGGTGTTAAAGCTGGAGTTATTTATTTAATAATTCTTGCAATATTGACTGTTCTTGGTTCTACATATATAAAACAAGGTGCAACTTATATTGAATATGTAAAAAGCTTTGGAGATTTTTGGGCAAAAATTATATGGCTAACTTGGCTAAATAATGTTTTTCATTCATGGTATTATCAACTTCTAATTTTTATGGTTGCTGTGGCTGTAATAGTTGCTACTATAGATAGATTTCCAAAAATATACATGCAAGCCTATGGTAGAGTTCATAAAAAACTAACAGAAAAAGATTTAAAATCAAAAAATAAACTAGAATTTGAAGTTAATCTTCCTTTTAAACAAGCCTTTGAAAAAACTATCCAACTTTTACATAGTCTAGGGTTTAAAAAAATAGAAAAAGTAGAAGAAACAGATAAAGAAATTTACTTATTTGCTGAAAAAGGAAGATTTTCAAGATGGGGAATGTTTATAACTCATGTAGGAATAATTGTATTTTTAGTTGGTGCATTTATGGGGGCAGTTTTTGGTATCCGTGGACAAATAGAAATTCCAGAAGGAGAAAGTAGAAATTTTTTCTTTAAATTTAGAGAAGGTTCACTTCAGGCAGGTAATGAAATACATATGCTACCTTTTGAAATAAAAGTAAATAAATTTTGGTTAGATTTTTATGATAGCGAAAAATTTAAAGGAGCAATTAAATCTTTTAATAGTGAAATAGAAATTTGGCAACAGGGACAACTTAAACAAAAATCTATAGTCCAAGTAAACAACCCAACAGATTACGGAGGATATAGAATATTTCAGGCAACTTATGGAAAAACAGGGGATATAAAAAGAGCTAAACTTATAGTTATCGATTATAGAAAAATGTTAAAGCTTATGAAAGAAATTAATGAAATCCAACAAAAACTAGCAACTGCAAAAACAGAAGAAGAAAAGAAAAAATATGAAAAAATTCTAAAAAACTATGAGGCTAAATCTGTTGTTTTATTTTCTTCTGCACCTAGAATTGAGTATAAATTTGGGGATAAGTTTATAAAATTTAATGACCAGAATTTAACAGTGATAAATCAGACATTAAATTACAAAAATCCAATGCTTATAAATCAAGATATCTACGACCCAATAATAGTTGTTAAAGTAAAGTATAATAATCAGGAATTTAACCTTCCAATTCTTGCCAATCCAAATGTTGCAATACCTGCATTTAACCAATTTGGATGGAAGTATGGATATCCTTACTTAATAATGATAGAGGAATTTGAACCTAGATACTTTTCAGGCTTGCAAATAACAAAAATGCCTGGAGTAAATCTTATATGGATAGGAACTGTTATTGTTGTATTTGGTATTATGGTTGCATTTTACACAGTTCATAGAAGAGTATGGGTAAAAGTAGAGAAAATCAATGAAAATAAAAGTAAAATTTACATAGTTGTATTTGCACAAAAATTCTTAGAAAGCACAAAAGAAAGAATAAAAGAAAAAGCAGAGGAAGTTTTTAATATCACTTCTTGACATTTTATCAACACAGAAAATATCGTGAACTATCCTTGAGAAAAGTCAAGGATTTTATAGGAAGTTTGTGCTTTACATTCTATGCTATGCTATATTAGATAATAGTAAAGATATGAAAAAAACAAGCCTTTTAAGTTAAAACTAATTACTAAAGCAATAGGTTTTAGAAAACAAAATTTTCTATAAAGGAGAAGAAATGCCTAAAAGAGCCTTAATTTCTGTTTCTAACAAAGAAAAAGTAGTTGAATTTGCGCAAAAACTAGTAGAATTTGGATATGAAATTATTTCATCTTCAGGAACTGCCAAAAAATTAAAAGAAAACAAAATACCAGTAATAGAAGTGTCTCAAATTACAGGTTTTCCTGAAATTATGGGAGGAAGGGTAAAAACATTACATCCTAAAATACATGGAGCATTACTTGCCGTTAGAGATAACCTAGAATATATGAAACAACTTGAGGAACATGAAATAATTCCAATAGATATAGTTGCAATAAATCTTTATCCATTTGAGGAAACTGTAAAAAGAGGTGCTAATATAGATGAAATTATAGAAAATATAGATATTGGTGGCCCTGCTATGGTTAGGGCATCTGCTAAAAACCATAAATTTACAACGATTATAGTTGACCCAAATGATTATGATTTAGTTTTAGAAGAAATAGAAAAAAATGGAGAAACTTCTTTAGAAACTAGAAGAAAACTTGCAGTAAAAGCGTTTAGACATACTGCTGTTTACGATAGTATTATTTCTAATGTTTTAAATGAAAAACTAGAAATTAACGAAAAATTTCCTGAAGAATTCTCAATTCCATTAAGAAAAAAACAAAATTTAAGATATGGAGAAAACCCACATCAAGAATCTTCTTTATATATATCTCCAGTTGAATATGATGGTCTTTCTATAGCAAATAGTGAAGTTTTACATGGTAAAGAGATGTCTTTCAATAACTTTTTAGATGTAGAGGCTGCTGTTAATTTAGTTAAAGAATTTGAAGAACCTGCATGTGTAATTGTTAAACATAATAATCCTTGTGGTGTTACTGTTGCTAAAACTCAATTTGAAGCGTATGAACAAGCTCTGAAAAGAGACCCTAAATCTGCTTATGGTGGAATTGTTGCTTTTAACGAACCTTTAAAACTAGATACTGCTCAAAAATTGATTGAAATATTTTTAGAAGTTATAATAGCTCCAGATTTTGAAAAAGATGCTTTTGAGTTTTTAACTTCAAAAAAGAAAAATTTAAGACTTGTAAAAATTAATAACTTTTATGATAAACCAAAGGGATTTGATTATAAAAGGATTACAGGAGGATTATTAGTTCAAGATAGAGATTTAGAATTAATAAATGAATGGAAAGTGGTATCCAATAGACAACCAACGGAGCAAGAAAAAGAAGATTTATTATTTGCACTAAAAGTTGTCAAACATACTAAATCTAATTCTGTTGTTTTAGCAAAAAATAAAGCTACAGTTGGTATAGGTCCAGGTCAAACCTCGAGAGTTGATAGTTTAGAAACAGCTATAAAAAAGGCTAAAGAATTTAATTTACCTTTAGAAGGTAGTGTGTTGGCTTCCGAAGCATTTTTGCCATTTAGAGATAGTGTAGATGAAGCAGCTAAATATGGAATAACCGCAATAATACAGCCAGGTGGTTCAATAAGAGATAATGAAGTTATACAAGCAGCTAATGAACATAATATAGCCCTTATTTTCACAGGAATGAGACACTTTAAACATTAGAAACTATAAAAAGGGGGAGGAGATTTTCTTTTTTCATTAACTTTTTCCATACTCATGATTGTGCGTATCTTCCTATTTTTATTAAAAGATTTTTAGACTAATTACGTAATTTTTTACAAACCTTTCTAAAAAAGACCAATAGTAAAAATAGTGTTAAATATAACCTCTTAGCTAGGAGGTTTGAACTTTTTATTAAGATTTCTTAACAATTTCTTAATAAAACCTTAACAAAAGGTCTTTAAAATCTTTTACAAAAGAAATGAAAAATTTTTAGGAGGTTTAAATGAAAAAACTAACTTTGGCTCTAGCTTTGGTTTCTGCAACTTCTGTGATTGGTGCAGAAATTGAAAATCCTATTGTAAAAAAACTGTATGAAAAAGGTATTATAACAAAAGAAGAAGCTCTTGAACTTGAGAAAAAAGAAGAGAAAAAATTTATAAAACATGCAAATGTTATTAGAAAAGACTCACCTGTGTTTTTACTTGGGAAGGAAACACATCCAAATATGAAAATTAGAGCATTTGATAATCCTGATATGTATGTGAAACTTGGAATTAGGCTTCAATCAACTTTTGAAAATTATAAAGTTGATTATAAAAATCCTACAAAGACAGACAAAGAAATATGGGATGCTTACTTAAGACGAATGAGATTTGAGATAGGTGTTGGATTTTCTAAACATGTATCTTTCACAATGGACGTAAGGAACGATAAAGCAAACTATCAAGATAAAGGTGAAAAAACATTTAACGTTGGTGATGCTTACCTAAAAATCAAAAAACCTTTTGGAACATCGCTTGTTAACTTTAAGTTTTATAGAGGAAAGATTGATGTTTCAAGAACTGAAACTGTAAAATCTGCATGGGTTGTTCACCATGACCGTCCATATGTAGCAGATGAAGCAGCTCAGTTTATCTCTCACAACCGTCGTGCTACAAATGCCCAAATATATGGAGATTGGCAGAAAAAAATTCATTATGAATTAGCATTTGGTGATGCAGTTCATGCTGCAAAATTTCATGATGCAGAAGGTAAAAGTTTATCAAAAAAGGGTGGAAAAATTATAGACCAAGATTTCTTCTACGGTGGAAAACTTATCCTTTCTCCTATTCCAGGATGGGAAGAAAAGAAAAGAACTGAAACATACTTTGGAGAAGGAAAGCATATTCAAGTGGGAATAGGATACTGGAGAGTTCCAAGAATTAGATATGAATATTCTTATGAAGTTAATGATAATGAAAAGAAAGGTATAAACACTATAGATAGAACCTTAATAAACTATGAGTTTTCTGCCCATTATAAAGGTGCATTTATACAGGCAGAATACTTTGATTTTGATGGTGTTGTAAGAGATTTTTCTGCAGAAAACCAAGAAGTTGGAAAATCTAAAGGATGGTATATTACTGGTGAGTATGTGATACCACAACTTTACCATATCGCACCATTTGCTAGATACGAAGAATGGGACAGATGGGATGGAGAAAACAAAGAAGATTACAAATTAAAATCTACAGTTTTTGGTTTAAACTGGTATCTAAGAGGAAACACAACAAAAGTGGGAATAGCTTATCAAGAAGATGATTATGGAGGAGAGACTGGTGATAAGAAAGTAAAAAGAATTAAGTTTACTTCACAATGGTTCTTCTAAAGGTTAAAATTTAAGAAAAAAAATGGAGGAAATATAAATGAGAAAGACATTCACAGTATTAGCCTTAGCAGGGATAGTAGCTTCTCAAACTTTTGCTAGTGAAACAATAAATGGGGCAGGGGCTACGTTCCCTTATCCTGTCTATGCGGCATGGGCTTATCAGTATTATAAGGAAACAGGCATTAAGTTAAATTATCAGTCTATAGGTTCTGGAGGGGGAGTAAGGCAGATAAAAAATAGGACAGTAGACTTTGGGGCATCTGACGCACCTTTAAAACCAGAAAAACTTGACGAATATAAACTTTATCAGTTTCCTGCAATAATAGGTGGTGTTGTGCCTGTTGTTAATATTCCAAAAGTTAAAGCAGGCCAACTTAAACTTGATTCAGATACTATATGCCATATTTTCCTTGGGGATATAAAATACTGGGACAATCCAAAAATAAAAGCTTTAAACCCAAATCTCAATCTTCCTCATAAAAAGATAAATGTGGTTCATAGGTCTGATGGTTCAGGAACAACAGCTATATTTACAACATATTTATCTGGTGCATGTGAAGATTGGGCTAAAAAAGTTGGAGCTGGAAAAGCTGTTAAATGGCCTGTAGGTATTGGAGGGAAAGGAAACGAGGGGGTTGCAAACTATGTAAAAAGAATTAGGTATTCTATAGGTTATGTAGAGTTTGCTTATGCAAAACAAAATAAACTATCTTATACACTTCTTAAAAACCCTGCTGGAAACTTTGTTGCTCCATCTATAAAATCTTTCAAAGCAGCAGGTGCTACTGCAAATTTTGACCCTAAAAAACATTTTTATCTATGGATGGTAAACGCTCCTGGTAAAGATGCATGGCCTATTGCAGGAGCCTCATTTATACTTGAAGCAAGGGAAAAAACAAATGTAAACAAAAAAGTAAATAAGTTTTTTAAATGGGCATTTGAAAATGGAGATGAAATTGCAATAAAACTAGATTATGTTCCTCTTCCAAAAGAGTTAAAGGAAAAAATCTATAAATATTGGAATAAACATGGAATAGCTCCTTAATAGAAAGAGGAGGTTACTCCTCTCGACTTTTATTCTGTTGCTGCTAAATCTACTAATCACTTAGGGTTTAAAGCCCTTTTTTTTGTTATAATTTTTTTATGAAAAAATTTAGGTAAGTTAAATGAAAAAAGTAAGTAAGCTTCCTGTTTCAGATATTGCCTTTGGAATAATTTCTTTTTCTGCATCTTTTTTAGTTTTAACCCTCATATTTTCAACTATTTTTGTTTTATATAATGAATCATCACTTGCTATTTATAAATTTGGAATACTAAATTTTATATTTAATATAGATTGGGACCCTGTTAATGAGATTTTTGGAGCAGCGGCATCTTTATATGGAACATTTGTAACAACAGTTTTATCCCTTACCTTAGCTATCCCAGTTGCTCTTGGAATAGCCATATTCTTAACAGAAGTTTCTCCTCATCTTCTAAAAACACCTATTGGGATAGCAATAGAGATGCTTGCAGCAATTCCAAGTATTATTTATGGTATGTGGGGACTTTTTACATTAGCTCCTATAATGGCACATTATATTGAACCCTTTTTACAAAACACCTTTGGATATATTCCAATTATTGGAAAACTATTTGAAGGTGAACCTCAGGGAATAGACCTTTTTACTGCAAGTGTTGTTTTAAGCATAATGATTATTCCATTTATTGCAAGTATAGCAAGAGATTCTCTTAATCTTACACCAAATATTATGAAAGAGTCTGCTTATGCACTTGGAGCAACAAAGTGGGATGTTGTTAAAGATATAATGATACCTTATGCAAAACTTGGTATATATGGAGGAGTTGTTTTAGCTTTAGGTAGAGCTTTAGGAGAAACAATGGCAGTTGCATTTGTTCTTGGAAATAATCATCAAATAACTCCATCTTTATTTGAAGCAGCAGCAACAATAACTGTTACTCTTGCAAATGAGTTTACAGAAGCAGATACAGATATTTATTTATCTTCATTATTTTATTTAGCTTTAATTCTTTTTGTTCTTAGCTTTGTAATCCTTGCTATAGCAAAATTTTTCCTCTTAAAAGCAGAAAGAGGTTATTCTAGATGATAATAAATGAAGCTTATGTAAGAAGAAGAAAAATAAGAGGAGTTATTGCTTTAACTTTTTCGGCTTTAGCAGCATTTTTAGGATTATTCTGGCTAGGTTTTATACTCTTTGATGTTTTAAGACATGGTATTCAAGGACTAAGTTTAGAATTATTTACAGAAGATCCTGCTCCCCCGGGAATACAGGGAGGAGGCTTAAAAAATGCTTTTATTGGGCAGCTAGAAATAGTATTTTTTGCAACTATTATTGGAGTTCCACTTGGAATACTCGCAGGAACATTTATAGCAGAATATGCTAGAGGAACAAAATTTGCTAAAACCATATCCATTTTATCTGATATTATGGTAAGTGTTCCATCTATCGTTGTTGGGACATTTATTTATGCAATCTTGGTAAAACCTATTGGAAATATAAATATAGGTGGTATTATTGCAGTTGGGTTTTTATCTGTAATATTAGCAATTGTTTTTGGAGGAATTATCAATTTTATTGTAAATAAAGTTTTAAAATTAAATATAAAACTTCTAAATTTAACTTTGAGCTTGATTACAGTTTTGTTTGGACTTTTCGTGTTTTTAACTTTATCAACAAAACTTGTTGATAAAATCCAAGGATTTAACGGTTGGGCAGGAGCAGCCGCTCTTGCATTTATTATGATACCTGTTGTTTTGAGAACTACAGAAGATATGTTGTCTCTCGTGCCATGGACCTTAAGGGAAGCAGCTTTTGCACTTGGGGCATCTTATTATAAAGTTATAAAAGATATTGTTTATAGAGCTGCTGCAACAGGAATTTTAACAGGTGTAATACTTTCTATATCAAGGGTAGCTGGGGAAACAGCACCACTTTTATTTACATCATTTAATAACTCATACTTTACAACAAACATGAATGAACCGATAGCTTCTTTAACAGTAACTATCTTTAATTATGCAATGGGACCTTATGAAGATTGGCATATAAAAGCTTGGGCAGCTTCATTTGTTATTATGGTATTTATACTATTTATAACAATTATTGCAAGAACTATTATCCACTGGAAATATAAAAATAACTAATAATTTTTCTCTATAAATTTTGCAAATTCCTCAGGTTTATTTATGTCAAAGCTTGGAAAAAATTTATAGTAATCTGTTATAACTCCTTTTAACTCTGGACTATCTTTCAGCATTAATTCTCTATTCTCTTCTTTTCTTATCACTTCATATTTATCAAAACCTTTATACCATTTAAAACCTTCTAAAATGATAAAATCTGCATCTATGTTTGTGTAGTTTTTAATTATCTCAAAGGGGTGAAGTTCTTCTTCTATTTTTGTAAATGTAGCTATTTTATTTGGAGAAACAAGTAAAACTTCATCTGCTCCTGCTTGTTGAAATTTCCAACTATCTTTTCCTTCTGTATCTATTTTTGCCTTTCCTTTTGGGTCATGTTTAATTGCAACTACTTTATAGCCTTTTTGCTTTAAAATTTTTATAACATTTTCTATAAATGTGGTTTTACCACTGTTATGTGCACCAACTATTGCAAAAACTATCGGTTTTTTATCCATAAGTTAGTCTTATTACCTGATGTATAGTTTTCTTTAAATTTTGCCTTGAAACTACCATATCTATCTGGCCCTTTTCTAATAAAAATTCAGCTCTCTGGAAACCTTCAGGAAGGGTTTGTTTTATAGTTTGCTCTATTACCCGTGGACCAGCAAAACCTATCAAACTATTTTCTTCAGCAATAATAACATCTCCTAAAAATGCAAAACTTGCAGAAACTCCACCCATTGTCGGGTCAGTTAAAACTGATATATATAATATTCCTTCTTTATTTAGTCTATTTATAGCTATTGTAGTTTTTGCCATTTGCATTAAAGACAAAATTCCTTCTTGCATTCTAGCTCCACCAGAAGAAGTAATTGCAATAAATGGAACTTTTTTCTTTATTGCAAGTTCTGCACCTCTTACAAACTTAGCACCAACAACACTTCCCATACTACCACCCATGAATGAAAAATCCATGGAAGCAACAACAACTTCTCTGTCATAAATTTTTCCAGTGGATATTATAATCGCATCATTTAAACCTGTTTTACTTTGAGCATCTTTTAACCTATCTTTATATTTTTTTGTATCTTTAAACCCTAAAGCATCAACAGGTTTTATATTTTCAAAAACATCATAATTTTCAATATTATCAAGTAAAAGGTCTACCCTTTCTTTTGCAGACATTCTAAATGTATATCCACAATGTGGACATATTTTCATGTTTTTTTTCAAATCTTCAGAATATATTAGGTTTTTACAGTTGTCACATTTTATCCATTCGCCTTTTGCTATGTTTAG
>DTZN01000291.1 GCA_012961365.1 Hydrogenothermaceae bacterium | reverse complement strand
TTGCAGAACTTTCAGCTAATCATAAACAAGATATTGAACTTGCAAAAGATACTATTTATGCTATGAAAGAATCAGGAGCTGATGCTGTAAAACTCCAAACATATACGCCGGATACTATTACAATAAATTGTGATAACGAGTATTTTCAGATAAAACAAGGCACACTATGGGATGGAAAAACGTTTTACCAGTTATATAAGGAAGCATATACACCATGGGAATGGCATTATGAATTAAAAGAGCTTGCTGATAAATTAGGGCTAATTTTCTTTTCTACACCTTTTGATAAAACAGCAGTTGACTTTTTAGAAGAATTAAAAGTTCCAGCTTATAAAATAGCCTCTTTTGAAATAACTGATATACCATTGATAGAATATACAGCCTCAAAAGGTAAACCAGTAATAATCTCTACAGGAATAGCAACCCTTTGTGATATTCAGGAAGCTGTAGAAGCTTGTAAAAGGGCTGGAAATAATCAGATAATTTTACTAAAATGTACTTCAGCTTATCCTGCCCCTTTAGAGGAAGCAAACCTAAGAACAATTCCAAATATGGCAGAAACATTTAACTGTATTGTAGGACTTTCTGACCACACCCTTGGAATATCTGTTCCTATTGCATCGGTAGCACTTGGAGCAAAAGTTATAGAAAAACATTTTATTTTATCTAAAAATATTGATAGTCCAGATAAAGAGTTTTCCTTGACGCCAGAAGAGTTCAAGCAAATGGTTAAAGCAATAAGAGATGTGGAGAAAGCACTTGGCAAAGTTTCTTATGAGCTTACAGAAAAAACAAAAAAAAGTAGAAGTTTCGCTCGTTCATTATTTGTAGTAAAAGATATAAAGGCAGGAGAAATTTTAACCGAAGAAAATGTAAAATCTATTAGACCTGGATATGGATTACATCCTAAGTATTTAAAAGATGTCTTAGGAAAGAAAGCCCGTAAAGATATAAAAAAAGGAACACCTTTAAATTGGGAATTGATTAAATAAAGTTATTTACCTTCTATTGAAGTAAATACCAAAAAACTTGCTTTTTTCATATCTTTACCATACCATAATAATTGAAATATAAAGTGAGCTAAACGGAAATAGCTTCCTTTTAAAGCACAAAGGCCTACCGATAACAGTAGTTTACTGTGAGTAAATATAAATAATATATATAGATTATAGATGGCAAATTTGATTTTAAAATAACAGATTTGCTTTTGAGGAAAGATTGATATGAAAGAAACTTTAAAAAAAAATTTAATCTATTTAAAAGAAAAGCAACCAGAAATTATTAATAAACTTGTAAGTCAAATAGATTTAATAGAGAAAAATTTAAAAGTTATTGATACAGGTAATGACATAGACATTTTAATTAAAGGAAATAAAATAGAAGGTTTAAAAAAGCTATCTGATAAAAAAATAAATAATTTATTTGATATAGTTGGGAATGTTTATATCACTGATGATGAAGCTATTTTAGAAAAAACAAATATTTTCCCGAAAGATTTACTTAAGAAAAGAGAAACATTTTTAAGAAAAACAGAAGCACTTATAGTGCTTGGGGCATTACCTTTTTTCCACATAAAAACTATAATTGAAAAAAACTTATTCCCTGAATTAAAAACTATAGTTATTCATGAGGAAAACATAGAATTTATATTTTTCTTATTGTCTAATATAAATATACAAAAAATCGTAGAAGTTTATAAAATAAACTTCTTTTTGAGTTATGCTGCCCTTCTTCTCTAGCTCCTTCTTCATTTTGAGACACTTTCTAACTTGCTATTTTCTTTTGAATTATGCACACCCGATACAAGCCTGTCGTTTCTTCGATAAAAACTTCGCGCTTGCTATTTTCTTTTGAATTATGCGTGCCGGAGCTCGGCGTTGAGGGCGACGATGTGATAACTTGCTATTTTCTTTTGAATTATGCGGGAAGAGGAGTAACGTGTTCAAGCCCCCCGATGTTGTTGCCGTTAGCTTACTATTTTCTTTTGAATTATGCTATGT
>DTZN01000290.1 GCA_012961365.1 Hydrogenothermaceae bacterium | reverse complement strand
CTTTTTTTAGTTCATTTAACACAGAAATTTCTATAGGATTTGGAACAACATAGATATTTTTATCATTTAAAAAAAAAGTTCTAATTACATCATACTTAGCACTATTTGAAATAGCGATTATTTTGTCTAATTTTTTGTATAATTTGTTTATTATCAATCTTAGTGGAAGTTTATAGAATTTGTTATATTTAACATATGCATCACTATTTCTTACAAAACCTATAAATTTAGTGTTTATTTTTTCCCTTGAAGTAAAAATTTTAGCTAATGCCAAAGATATATTTTGAGTTTGCATATTCGAAAAAATAGCAAGAGGTTTTTCTTCTAAAATTATTTTTTTTAATTTAAAGGGTCTTATAAAATCTCCTGCATTTAAGTGTATATGTTCAAACCCATCAATTTCTAAATCTGTTTTTCTGTTTGTAATTATTTTTACTTTGTATCCTTTTTTTGCAAAACCTTGTGCTAAAAGTTTATTTGAATTAAAAACTCCCCCAGGATGTAAACTAGGTGTATATAAAAAAATTTTTTTGTTTTTCATATTACTTTCTTAATTCTTCAATTATTTGTGGCAATTGGGATACTATCATCCCATTTGTTGCCACAAATACGGCTCCTAATTCTTTTGCTTGTCTTGCTAAATCTGTTCTTGTATGACCACAATATCCGATAACCTTGTAGCCTTTTTCTATTAAATTTTTTGCTGTTTCTATCGGATTATTAGTTTTGCTTTCTAGATTTATCAAAATAAAATCAGGTTTTATTTCATGTAAATTGCTTAAATGTTTTTCCTTAAAAAATGCTATTATTTTTGCTTTATATCCGTTATTTTCTGCTAACTTTTTTATCTTAGAGTTTAGCATTAAATTTTCGTCTATAATTAATAAATTCATAACTTTTCTCCTATTTAATCTTTAGTTTATATCTTTCCTTATAAATATCCTTTAGTTCTTCAAGTTTTTCTTCATAACCATTTTTACCTATCCAAGCATACATAAATTCTTTACCTTCTTCAACTGCTGGCTGGTCAAATGGATTTACTTTATATAAAAATCCTGATACAGCAGTAGCCAACTCATACATAATGATTAGCATTCCTATATTATATGGTGAAAGTTTATCTAAAGTTATTGTTAAATTTGGTATTTTACTTTTTATAAACGCTGCTTTTGTTCCAATAAGTTCTCCTTTTAAAAGTTGATTTAATGTTTTCCCTTTTAAAAATCCTATTTCTTCTGGTATATCTTCAGGAATTTTTATATCCCTATATGGATTATCAACAGTTATAAATGTAATAATTTTATCTTTTATTCCTTCTCTGTATAGTTGTATTTGTGAATGTTGGTCAATGGTTCCCATAGCTTTAACTGGTGTTTGGCCAAGTTCATCTTTTCCTAAACTTTCTGCCCAAAGTTGTCTCCACCAATCTACAAATTTACTAAGCCTTTCTGCATAAGGCATCATAACAGCAATACTCTTTTTTCTTCTCATGTTTGTTAAAAAATGCAAAACTGCAATTAAATAAGCTGGGTTATGTTCCACATGTTCTTCGACTAAACATAATTGTTTCATCCTTTTTGCACCATCTAAAAGGTCATCAATATCAATACCTACAACAGATGCTGGAAACAATCCCACTGTAGATAAAACAGAAAATCTCCCTGATACATTTGAGGGAATATCAAATGTTTTTATATTATATTTTTTTGCAAATTCTCTTAAAAAACCTTTATTTGGATTAGTTGTTATAACAAGATGTTTGTTCCATTTTTCTCCTACTTTTTCTTTTAATAAATCAAGAACTATCATAAAATTTGCAATTGTTTCTATAGTTGAGCCAGATTTTGAAATAATATTAAAACAAGTTTTATTTATATCTATTAACTCTAAAATACTTGTAACCTTTTCAGGTTCAACATTATCTAGGACATAAAATTTAGGATAATGAAACTGGTTATAGTTAATCCATTTTAAAGATTGAAACAGCATCTCTGTTCCTAAAGATGACCCACCAATTCCTACCAAGACAAAATACTCAAAATTTTCTTTTACATAATTTGCATGTTCTTTGATTTTTGTTGTGTCTATTTCTGGAAGTTTTAAAAAATAATACTGTTTATCTAAATTTTTCTGAATTTTATAGTGAGCTTCTCTTAATATATATTTTAGAGAAACAAGCTCTTCCCTTAAAAGACCATCTCTTTCTCCAATTGTATCAGCCATAACATTAGTGTAATCAATGCTTATCAATGTTTCCCTCCTAAGTATTCTTTTCTATACTTTTGAAGTTTGTTATGAGCTAATCTTATTGGCTGAGGAAGTTTATATCCTTTTAATGTATTTATAGTTAATTTTAAAGCAGTATCTATGGAAATATTATTTCCAGGAGAGATAAAAATAGGATTTGAGTTTTTTTTACTTCTTAAAATATATCCTCTTACTTCTCCATTTATATAAATAGGGTTATAAGATAAAGGTCTATTTTCAGGTTCTTTAAAATCTCCAACTAGTTTTGATTTTCCTATCCCGATAGAAATTTCTCCGGTAATTACTCCAAAATGGGAAGCAATTCCCATTTTTCTAGGATGTAAAATACCCATTCCATCTATAAAGAAAACATCTGGTTTTGTATTTAACTTTTTATAAGCTTCTAAAATTACTGGGAGTTCTCTATAAGCCAAAAATGTTGGAATATACGGAAAATCTATTTGCTTAACTGCAAAAACTGTTTCTATTTCCTCTAAAGATGGATACATTAAAACAACAATTGCAGAAATAGCTGTAGTTTTATCACTCCATATATTAGTAAAAGTTGTGTCTATACCTGCTATATATTTAATTTCATTTATATCTTTTTTATCTATTAAGCTTAATTTTTTTGCAAGTTCTACTTGTTCTTTTTTTAACTTTTTTATAACTTCTTTTGAGACATTTTTATATTTATACATTTTCAAATATCACCATATTATCTGTATGAATAGCTTCTTTTTGATTTTTTTTGCCAATAATAGATTTTAATTCTTCGAAATTATATTCACTAATTCCTTTTCCAATAATAATTCCTTTTTTATCTTCTATTGCTATAACCTCCCCTTTTGAAAAATAACCATCTACCTGTTTTATCCCAGTAGGGAGTAAACTTTTACCACTTTTTAAAGCCTTCACAGCTCCTTCATCTACTACAACTTTTCCTTTAACTTCAGAAAGCAAAGCTATCCAACTTTTTTTCCCTGAATATTTTCTCTTTTGTTTATGGATATATGTCCCTTTAATATTTCCATTTATTATATCTAAAATTACATTTTTCTCTTTAGGAGCTATTACGACAGGTATTCCATGACTAACTGCAATCTCTGATGCTTCTAGTTTACTTCTCATCCCTCCTGTTCCAAACTCTGATTTTGAGCTTCCGGCAAATTTTAAAGCTTCGTTTATATCTTTAATTTCTTTTAATAACTTACTATCTGGACTGTTAGGGTCATTAGTATATACTCCACCAGCTGTTGATAATATTATAAGTAAATCTGCATTTACTAATACAGAAACATGAGCAGCTAAAAAATCATTATCTCCAAAGACTATTTCTTCAACAGCTACAGTATCATTTTCATTTATTATAGGAATTACATTTAGTTCTAAAAGTTTATTTATTGTGTTTCTTGCATAGTTATATCTTTTTCTATTTTTTAAACCTTCAGTTGTTAGTAAAATCTGCCCTATTGATAATCCATATTTTGAAAAAATTTTGTCATATAACTGAATTAAATATGCCTGTCCAACTGCGGAAACTGCTTGTTTCTCTGTAATAGTTGAAGGCTTTTTCTTTAATCCTAATTTTTTTATACCTGCAAGAACAGCTCCAGAAGATACAATTAATAGATTTTTTCCTTCTTCTTTTAATTTTTTAACCTGCTTTGCAAGATTTTCAATAAAGTCTGTATCAATATCTGTTTTATCCCTATTTGCAAGAAGCTGAGAACCAATTTTTACAATAATTGTTTTATATTCCATAAACATAATTATAATAAACAAACCTTTGAAAATTAAACATTTATTATGATAAGATAATTAAGATTGATTTTGTAAAATGGAGGTTTAGTGTGGAGCATATCCATGTAGGGGTAATTCCTGATATTACTTTATTCGTCCAATTAGTTCTATTTTTAATATTTACTTTTGTAATGAAGAAACTCTTTTTCGACCCATACCTTGAAATCTATGAAGAAAGAGAACACACAGTATCAACTCTTTTAGAAGAAGCTCAAAAAAATAATGACCAAGCTCAAAAACTTTTAGAAGAAGTAGAAAAACTATTAAATGAAGCTAAAGAAGAAGCTAAAAAAATCGTGGAAACTTCTAAAAGAGAAACAAATGAACTTGTTGCAAATATTATAAAATCTGCAACAGAAAAAGCAGAAAAATTGATAGAAGAAGAAAAAGTTAAAATTGCTAAAGCTGTTGAAGAAGAAAAAACTAAAATTGACCAAGTTGTAGAGAAACTTGCTAAAGGAATTGTTGAAAAAATCCTTGTGAAGGAGAAAGCAGCATGAAAAAAGCTTTAGCATTATCTCTTTTGATATTTGGAGTTTCTTTTGCATCTGAAGGTGGTGCAGGAGGAGAATTATTCTGGAAAACTGTAAATACAGTTATTTTATTTGCATTAATTTTTGTTGTTGCTAAAAAGTATGTAGTTAAATACTTCTCAAGCAGAAGAAAATCTATAGAAAATATGATTTTAGAAGCCCAAAAAGCTAAAGAAGAAAGTGAAAAAGCATTAGCAGAAGCTAAACAAAAACTTGAAGAGGCAAAACAAAAACATGCAGAAACTTTAAGACTTGCTGAAGAAACAGCAAAACAGGAAAGAGAAGTTGCTTTAAATGAAGCAAAAGAAATAGCAGAAAGAATAAAGGCCCAAGCTAAAGAAGCAGTAGAAATAGAAGTTCAAAAAGGACAAGCAGCCTTAAGAAAATATGCAGTAGAAAAGGCTCTTGAAATTTCTGAAAAGCTTGTAAAAGAACAAATTAATCCTGAATTAAACAAAGCAGTAATTAAGAAAACTTTAAAAACTTTGGACACCGTTCAGAGGTAATAAAAAATGATAAAAGGTTATAAAATATTAAGTAAAAAACCTCTATATTTTTATTTTTATTTTATTTCAATAGGAG
>DTZN01000289.1 GCA_012961365.1 Hydrogenothermaceae bacterium | reverse complement strand
TTTATGTGGATACAAATCAGTATGAAAAAGCAAAAGAAGTAATAGATAAAATCTTAAAACTAAATCCAAAAGGTAAAGATGTATTATTAAAAAAATTCTTTTTATATCTAAAACTTGGAAAAGTAAATGAATTTATAAAAACCTTAGAAGAATTAAAAGATAAATATAAAAACAATTTTGAATATCACTTTATTTTAGGAATGGCATATGAAGAAGTTAAAGACTATCAAAATGCAATAAAACACTATGAAAAGGCAAAACAGTTAAGACCAGAAAACACAGAAATTTACGAAAGACTAACAACAATTTATATACAATTAAAACAATACAATAAAGCAATAAAAGAATTAAAACAAGCTATAAAACTAAATCCAAATGATTACCAACTTTATACAGCATTATCCCAAGTTTATGAGTTGAAAGGAAACTATCAAAAAGTAATTCAGGTTTTACAAGAGGCTTTAAAAAAATTTCCTAATAATCCAGTTCTACATTACTACTTAGCAATTGCTTACGATAACTTAAATAATTGGGAAAAAACAGAATATCATTTAAAAAAAGCATTGGAACTTAGACCAAATTTTCCTGATGTTTTAAATTATCTTGGATACTCGTATATAATCAGAAATATAAATATAGATAAAGGCATAGAATTAGTTAAAAAAGCTTTACACTTTCAGCCAGACCACCCAGCTTATTTAGATAGCTTAGCTTGGGGATTATTTAAAAAAGGAAAAGTAGAAAAAGCTCTTGAATATATGATAAAAGTATATAAAAAAATGCCAGACGACCCAGTAATAAATTACCATTATGGAAGAATTTTAGAAGCATTAGGAGAAAAATCAAAAGCAAAATCAGTTTACGAAAAAGCTTTGAAACTTTTAGAAGAATTAGACAAAGAACCTGAAAAAGGAATAACTAAAAAAATAAAAGAAAGACTTAAAAATCTAAAATGGTAAGAATATTACTAACTCTTATTATTTGTTTCTCAATAAATTATAGTTGTTCTGTAAAAAAACAAACTTGTGAAACAAATTTAGATAAAATTTTTCTAAACGAAAAACCAAAAAATCTAAAAATAAAAGGAACCGCATATATAAAATCAACACCAGTATTATTTTTATTCAAACAATCTAAACTTAAAATATTTACCCCTTTTGGCAAAAAGATAGGAGAATTTGACAAAAATTTAATTACTAAAGAATTAAGTTTTATAAAAGAATTACCTATCACACTAGAAGAAATTCTTACTGCAAAAATTTATAAAAATAATATATCGAAAATTAGTTGTGAAAATGGCTATACTGTTTTAAGAAAAAATAATATTAATTTCTATATAAAAAACTCAAAAATAAAATACATAAAATGGAAAAACTATAAAATAGAATACTCATACAATTTTAGTAAAGTTTCAATAATAAAACTGTATAATAAAGATAAAGTTCTTTTAAAAATATACTTAAAATGAGTTTTATAAAAGTTTGCGGAATAACTACAGAAGCCCAAGCTTTAGAAATAGCAAAAATGAAACCTACTCATATTGGGGTAATACATTTTGAAAAAAGCCCAAGACATATAGACATATACCACATAAAAAAAATAAAAAACTTATTAAAAAACTATCCAGTAAAACTTGTTGCAGTTGTTGTAAATCCTAAAAAGAGCCTAATTGAAGAACTTTTAAATATAGTGGATATAGTTCAACTTCATGGAGATGAAAATTTAGATTTTGTTAAACAATTTAATAAAGAAAAAGTTATAAAAGCAATTAGAGTAAAAGATGAAAAATTCTTAAAAGAGATTGAAAAATTTTCAAAAAAAGGTTATTTGGTCTTAATAGATGCTTTTAAAAAAGGGGAATATGGAGGAACAGGTAAACAAATAGATAAAAATTTGGTTAAAGAAGTTTTAAATATAACAGACAAATTTATATTGTCAGGGGGACTTTCAGATGAAAACGTTTACAAGCTTATAAAAGAATTTCAACCTTTTGGAGTAGATGCTTCATCTAAACTAGAAATAAAACCAGGAATAAAAGATTTAAAAAAAGTAAAAAAATATATAGAAGAAGCTAAAAAAGCATTAAAACAATAAAAAGGAGTTTTAACTTGAGCCAAATTATAAAAAATATAAAACCACATTTTGAAAAAGCACTTTCACCTATTGTATATATTTTTGATAAATTAAATATATCTCCAAATTTATTAACAATTACAGGATTAATTATAACAACTATTGGAACATATTTTATATTTACAAAACAATTTTTCATAGCAGGAATAATTTTAACAATTGGAGCAGTTTTTGATGCAATTGATGGAACACTAGCACGAAAAACAAATAAAACTACTAAATTTGGAGCATTTTTAGATTCAACAGTAGATAGGATAGCAGATTTCCTACCACTATTTGCATTAGCTTACTATTTTAAAAACGACATAATATTTTTCTTAATAACAATGGGAGCTATATTATTTTCATTTTTAGTTAGTTATACAAGAGCAAGAGCAGAAGGGCTTGGTTTAGACTGTAAAATTGGTATTTTTGAAAGACCAGAAAGATTAATAATTTTAATAATAGCATTAATTACAGGATACTTAGAAATAGGTGTTTTACTTATATTTTTGGGAGCTTTATGGACTACATTTGAAAGAGTATTTTATGTCTTAAAAATTTCATCAAAAGAATGAGGATTATAAAGTTCTAAGTAAATATCTTCATCAAAAATTCTAACTTTTTCCCTTTTTAGTTTTATAGCATCAGAAATATAACTAATATTTAATTTACCTACTGAAGATATTCCTTCTTCTCCTACTATTTTAGGAGCAATGAAAATAGATAATTTATCAAATAGATTTTCCCTTATAAATTGAGTTATTAAATTGCTTCCTCCCTCAACTAAAATATGCATTACATTTCTTTTATAAAGTTCTTCTATTATATCTGAAAGCTTAAATTTTCCATTTAAAAGGGAAAGTCTAACAAACTCTATATGTGAGCTTTTATACTCGTTAAGTTTTTCTTTATTAAGCTCTTGTGAAACAAATATAACAGTTCTAGCATCACTATTAAAAATATTAAAATTTTTGGGAGTTTTTAAATCTTTATCTATTAATATCCTTATAGGTTGCTTTTTTGTTTTCAAATATCTGACAGTTAAAAATGGATTATCTTTTAACACTGTATTAACCCCAACCATAACTACAGAAGAATGTTTTCTAAGTAAGTGAACATATTTTCTAGACTTTTCCCCTGTTATCCATTTAGAATTTCTTGTAAATGTTGCAATCTTTCCATCTAAGGTTTGAGCTAATTTTAAATGAATAAATGGTCTTTTCTTTTTTATAAAGATAAAAAAATCTTCATTTAATTTCCTAGCTTCCTTTTCTAAAACTCCTGTATAAACATTAATACCTTTACTTTTTAAAATTTCTATTCCTTTTCCTGCTACTAAAGGATTTGGGTCTAAAGTAGCAACAACGACATTTTTTATTTTATGTCTAATTATTGCATCAGTGCATGGAGGAGTTTTTCCATAATGACAACAAGGTTCTAAAGTTATGTAAATAGTAGAGTTTTCTAAAGAAAATCCTTTACTTAATGCATCATTTATAGCTTTTACTTCAGCATGAGGCATACCAGCCTTTTTGTGATAACCTTTACCTATTACTTTTCCATCTTTTACTATTACAGCTCCTACAGTAGGATTTGGATGAGTTAATCCTTTTCTCTTCTTTGCTAGTTCTAAAGCTAATTTCATAAAACAAGATTTTGGTTTCATCTTTTATAAGATATCATTCTAAAAAGTAAAAAAAAAGTAAAAGGTATTAAACTTAAGTAGATGATAAAATATAGATATAGGGAGAAGAAGGATATATAGGCACGATATAAGATGTCCAGAGTGTGGGAGCAATTGGATAGTAAAAAATGGGAAACA
>DTZN01000288.1 GCA_012961365.1 Hydrogenothermaceae bacterium | reverse complement strand
TTAGGGTACGGTGTGCTAGTAGTAGTACCATATGCTCTTGTAGTCTTCGGGGTTTTCGCCAAAGACTTCTTTGAGCTTGTCTAGATACATTTTTATTGACTAAAATAAAATTATAAATTTTTGAACCACCAAATTTTACAGATTTTACCCTACCATGCTCTAGCTTTTTCAAAATGATACCTAAAAAAAATGCTCCAAGTGAAAAAATTGCTAAAAATAAAAATATTTTTTTCAATTTTTGTATGTTTTAGTTTGTTTTTTTCTAGTTTCCCATTTAGGGCTAAACATTTCTTCAAATATTTTTATATATTCTTTTGCATTTTGTGATGAAGCCTTATCTTTTATGTAAACAGTTGGTCTATGTAATAACTTATTTATTATTGCATTAACTGCTAATTCTATATTTTCCCTTTCTTTTTCGTTTAAATATGGCATTTGATTAAACAATTTCTCAAGTTGATAGCTTTTTATTTCATTAGCAAAATGTCTAACTTTGGAAATCACAGGGGAAACTTCTATTTGAGCAAGCCATTTTTCAAATTTTCTAGCTTCTTCATCTATTATGTATTCTGCCCTTGTTGCTTCTAATTTTCTTTCTTCTAAGTTTCTATCAACAACCCCTTTTAAATCATCTATGTTATATAAATAAACATCCTCTAGCTGGTTTACATCTTCAGAAACATTCCTTGGCACTGATATATCAAATATAAAAACAGGCTCACCTTTTCTTTTTTTCATTACAGATTTGAAACTTTCTTTTGTTATTATTGGTTTTCTTGCACCTGTAGATGTTATCACAATATCCATTTCTGGTAAAAATTCAGGAAATTTTTCAAATTTTATAGGAGTTCCTGAAAATCTATCTGCAAGCTCAACTGCCTTTTCAAAAGTCCTATTTGCAACAAATATATGTTTAACTCCTAAATCGTATAGGTGTTTTGCAGCAAGTTCTGCCATTTCTCCAGCACCAATTAATAAAACATTTTTGTCAGATAAATCTCCAAATATTTTTTTTGCAAGCTCAACAGCTGCATAACTTATTGAAACAGCCCTTTTACTTATTCCTGTAGAGGTCCTTATTTTTTTTGAAACACTTAAAGCTTTATCAAATAATCTTGTTAGTATATGTCTTGCTGTTTTTAATTGTTTTGCTTTTTGAAATGAGTCTTTAAACTGGCAAACTATTTGAGGCTCTCCAATCACCATAGAATCCAAACTTGCAGCAACTCTAAAAATATGCTTAATAGCAGTATTATCAAAGTAAAAAAATAGATGTTTTTCTAAGATTTCTTCTGGTAATGAAGATAATTCAGAAAAAATCTTTAAAATTTCTGTTTTTAATTCTTCTTCATTATCTGTTATTCCATAAATTTCAACTCTATTACAGGTAGAAAGAACGCAAACTTCATATATACAGTTAAGAGAAATTAAAGATTTTAAAATATTGTTATATTCGTCGTTAGAAAATGCTAACTTTTCTCTTATTTCAACAGAGGCAGTTTTGTAATTAACTCCAATAGCAAATATTTTCATATATTTCCTCTTATACTATAATTTAAATATTATAAACAAAAAATTTGCATATACAAGACAATAGGAGTTTATATATAAATGATTAAAAGAGAACACTGGGGAACCAGACTTGGTCTTATTTTAGCTGTTGCAGGAAATGCTATAGGTCTTGGGAATTTTTTAAGATTTCCAGTGCAAGCTGCAGATAACGGTGGCGGAGCTTTTATGATTCCTTATATGATTAGTCTTTTAATTCTTGGAATACCTCTTCTTTGGATAGAATGGGCTTTAGGAAGATACGGCTCAAAAATAGGACATGGAACTGCTCCTGCAATTTTTGATAGCTTGTGGAAATCAAAAGTTGCTAAGTATATAGGAATTTTAGGAGTTATTATTCCTTTAGTTGTGGTTGTTTACTATACATATATTGAAAGTTGGACCCTTCTTTATAGTTTTTTTAGTCTAATTGGTAAACTTCCACATACTCCTTTAGATGGAAATGTTCAGGATTATTTAAAACCCTTTGAAAACTTTCTTGTTAATGTAATCGGGGCAAATAACAATAGTTCCCTTTTTTATTCGGTGCCTTGGTATACATATTTATTTTTCGTTATAACTTTTTTGCTTAACCTTTATATACTTTTTAGAGGAATTAGTGCTGGTATAGAAAAAGTTGCTCGCATTGCAATGCCATTAATATTTATAATGGCTATTATTTTAATGATTAGAGTTTTTACTCTAAGTTCTCCAGATGGTAGAAATGTTTTAGATGGACTTGGTTTTCTATGGAACCCTGACTTTTCTGCATTAATAAATCCAAATGTATGGCTAGCAGCATCAGGACAGGTATTTTTTACTCTTAGTGTTGGATTTGGAGCTATTTTAACTTATGCATCGTATTTAAAGCCTAAAGATGATATTGCGTTAAATGGAATTGCAGGAGCTTCTGTAAATGAATTTGCAGAGGTTATTCTTGGAGCTTCTATAGGAAT
>DTZN01000287.1 GCA_012961365.1 Hydrogenothermaceae bacterium | reverse complement strand
ATCTGTTTTACCTTCTTCTGAATAAATATACATAATATCTATATCCGAATAATAATTAAGCTCTAACCCTCCAAGTTTACCCAAAGCTATTACACTAGCATTTACATCTTCTCCATTTTCACTTTTGGGAATTCCATACCTTTTTTTTGCTTCTTCAAAGGCTTTATTAAAAGCAATCTCAATTGTCGCATCTGCAAGGTATGAATACTCTTCCATTAAATCTGGTAAAGAATTTTTACCGTAAATATCTTTAGATAAAATTCTTCCAAAATGTAGCATTTTAAATTTTGTTAATTCTTGGATAAATATATGTTCTGGCAAATTTATATCTATTTTTGACTTTGTTTCTTTTAGTAGTTTTTCTTTTCCTAAAAGAGGCTTATCTAGATTTTCATACAAGTAAAAAAGTCTTTTTTCATCTCTAAATACAAAATCGCATAAACATTTGCTATAAAAACAAAGTTTTTGCAGGAATTCTTTTTGCTCATTTGTTAAAGAATTTAAAAAATCCTTTTTAAAAAGCTCAAACTTATTCATAGTAAAAATTCCTTATATTTTGGTTTATAATTCATTATAATGGTAAAGAAAAAATTTTTTTATTATTTCTTTTTAATATGGTTAACATTTATTTTTTCATGTGAGAAAAAAAATGAAAAGCCAAAAGAAGAAAAAAATATAGACTATATATTTGAAATACAAGAAAAAATAGCAAATATAGTAGATGAAACAAACAATTCTATTATTACTGTTATTTCTTCACCAAAACATATAAAATTTTATCAATCTTTTGAAGATTTTAAAACAAACACTTTAGGTTCAGGTTTCGTAATAGAAAAAGATAATGATTTTCTTTATATTCTAACAAACTCTCATGTTATAGAAGGTAAAAATATAAAGGTAATTTTTAATAAAGATTATCAAAAAGTTGCAAAGCTAGTTGGGAAAGATGATAAAAGTGATATAGCAGTTTTAAAAGTAGAAATTGATGAGAAATTAAAAAATATAAAACCTTTGAAGGTTGGAAGTTCTAAAAAATTAAAAGTTGGTTATTTTGTTTTATCTGCAGGAAGCCCTTATAATTTAGGGCATACTTATACATTTGGTATAGTTTCTGCACTTCATAGAAACCTTGGTTTTTCTGCATATGAAGATTATATTCAAACAGATGCTCCGATTAATCCAGGAAACTCTGGTGGTGCCCTTTTAAATATGAATGGTGAAGTCGTTGGTATGAATATAGCTGTTGTTCAATCTGGTGAAGGTATTGGTTTTGCTTTGCCTATTGAAACAGTTTTAGACATTTATAATTTGATAAAAAAATATGGGAAAGTTCCAAGAGGTTGGCTTGGCGTTTTAGTCCAAAAACTTTCAAAAAAAGTCCAAAAGCAACTGGGAATAAAAGAAGGAGTTATAGTAATAAAAGTATTTAAAAACTCCCCTGCAAAAAAGGCTGGTATAAAGGTGGGAGATATTATACTAAAAATAAATGGTATACCTATTACATCTCCTCAGAACCTAGCATTTTTCATACAAAGGTTAAGACCAAATACAAAATTAAGGTTAGAAATACTTAGAAACGGTAAACCAATAAAAATTGAAGTTATAATAAAATAATTAAGTTTAATATAAATTATGGATAAAAAATAAGGAGAATAGCTATGGATGAAAAAAAACTTAGAGAAAATCCTTTTATGACAAATATGAAATTTCTTCAAGAATTCAAAGAAGAAACAGAATTTGACAAAATATTAAAACTCTTAACAGTTCCATCAAAAAGTGGAGTATACATATCAAGATATGATATAAAAAAAATAAGCCAAATTGTAGGAGTTAATGAGCCTATAAAAGAAAGAAAAGAAATGCTTAAGGATATATTTATCTACGCAAAGCAAATGAACAAAATTAGGGAAGTTTTAGATGCAATTATAGATTTTATAGATTATAAAATCTCTCAATATGAAGAGATAGAAGATAATTTTCCAAAAAGCTATAATATAACCCAGTTGTGGATTAAAAGAGCTAAAAAAACAAAAAGCATAATAGAAACTATGAAAAAAGAATATGATGTTCTAAAAGACATTTATAAATGAAAAAATAAAATGGGGCATAAAAGCCCTTTTTTTACCAATCGTATTTTTCACCGTATTTTTCTCTGAGAATTTTTGCAACTTCTACCATATTTCTTAATGCAGGAATAGTTTCTTCCCAACCTCTTGTCTTTAAACCACAGTCAGGATTAATCCAAATTAGATTTTTATCTATTACCTGAACTGTTCTTTCTGCTATTTCAAGCATTTCTTCAATAGGTGGAACCCTTGGTGAGTGAATATCATAAACTCCAACTCCAATTCCATGGTCATAGTTAAATCTTTCAAATGCTTCTATGATTTCTCCTTTTGACCTAGATGCTTCAATAGATATAACATCTGCATCCATTGCATAAATCCATTCAATTATCTCGTTAAATTCTGAATAACACATGTGAGTATGTATTTGGGTTGTTTCCTGCACTGTGTTGTTTGTTAATCTAAATGCTTTAACTGCCCATTTTAAATATTCTTCTTGCTTTCTTTTCTTAAGTGGTAGTCCTTCTCTAAATGCCGGTTCATCTATCTGAATTATCTTTATTCCTTCTTTCTCAAGGT
>DTZN01000286.1 GCA_012961365.1 Hydrogenothermaceae bacterium | reverse complement strand
CTTGTATGTTTGTTCAACAAGAATTCTTGTAGGTACTAAAACCAAAGCCTTTCGTATAGAATTAAGTAGATTTTTTAAAAAGTAAGCTTCTTAGTATTTATCTCTTTAGTATCGTTAAAACTATCTTCTATAGAAAGTTTTTTAAACTTAGATACCATATTATATTTAATAAAATCCAACAAAACAGCTTTTACCACAGGAACAGAAACACCATTTCCCATTTGTTTATAGACAGCATTGTCATTATCAAGTAATTTATAACTATCAGGATAACCTTGCAGTCTAGCACACTCTCTTGGAGTTAATCTTCTTGCTATATTATTTTGTACAATACCCAATCTGTTGGAGTCGGATGCCGTAAGTGTAATGGATATTCCATCAGGGTCTAAAAACTTAAAGACTTCAAAAGACATGTTTCCACAAACAGGTTTGTATTTTTTTTCAAAAATTCCGAGATAGCCTTTTTTGATAAGAGATTTTGTTATTTTATCAAAATCATTATGTGGATAAAATGTTAAAATCTGCTCTTTTGTTAAGCTTTTACCATCTTGGTGTGTTCCAAATATTTTTTTTCTGCGATTGGATATAAGAAGATTCATAAACTCAATTTCATGAGAGGAACAAACGCCTTTAATGTCAAGCTCCCAAGAGTGAATAGAGTTTCCCCCTCTATAGTCGGTTAGGCGATAGCCATTGAGTTTAGAAAGATTGTTGTTCATAATTTTTTTTAAACTTTTAGTGAACTCTTTGGAACAATGATACTTTTTATGAGGATTCTCTTCTAAAATATCATTAACAGTTTTAAGCTGAATAAAATCATCAAAAAGAGAAGGTTGCATTTGTGCTTTAAAAGCATGTGTATCTGATGCTCCTATATTATTTTGTAGTGTCATCTTTATCTCTTGGTTTAATACTCCAACAATATAGATTCTTACTCTATTTTGAGGAACATTAAAGTTACTCGAATTTAATAAAAAATAATCTATGCTATAACCAAGGTCTGTAAGGTGTTTTTTGACAGTTTCAAAAGTTCTACCTTTATCATGTGTTGTTAATCCTCTTACATTTTCAAGTAGAAAATATTTAGGTTTCTTTTGTTTTAAAATTCGTTCAACTTCAAAAAAGAGCGTACCTCTTGTGTCTCCAAAACCCTTCTGCTTCCCTGCATATGAAAATGATTGGCAAGGAAATCCTGCTAAGAGAAAATCAAAATCAGGAAAATTATAAATCTCTCGAATATCAGAAGATGGCTTTTCTCCAAAATTTAACTCATAGGATAAACCAGCATTTTTATCTATTTCTGAACTCAAAATACATTTTGTTGGAATATCAAAGCTCTCACAAGCCTGTTCCAATGCCAATCTAATACCTCCAGTTCCTGCAAATAGGTCTATAAACTTTATCAAATCGTCTCCTTAATCCAATTTGATAAAACTTCAAACTCTTCAGCAGAGTAAGCTACACTACAGTCACTATATTTACAAATAGTTGAGAGTGCTGATTGTCTCTGAAAATTCCCTGCACCATCAAGTACATAAGCGATTTTATAGCTATTTGAGTGCATAAGCCTAAATCTATCTGATGCTTGACCTGCTTTTCTTTCAATTGTACTATTGGTGGTAACTTGAAAACTAATCTCTATCCCAATAAATTGATTTTCTCTTTCAATGACTATATCAAAAGGTATTCTCCCTTCTTTATTATAACCATTAAGTTGTATATATCCATTACTAATAACTTTATACTCTTTTGGAAGAGAGTTTTTTAAGTAGTTAACAACTTCTTTTTGTGCCAACTGCCCAAGTGAATTTGCTGTTGCCCCACCTGTAATTCTACTCACATTAATATATCGTTGTTTAACAAATCTCTCTAAAATTTCAGCTTTTCCCAAAAGTGTACCAATCTCACATTTTGATAGTCCTGCTTCCTCACTAACTGTTGATGTTGAACCAAACATCAAGATGATAATCATATCCTTATATATATCATTTAATGATTGAACGCGATTTAATCCTTCTCCATCTATAAATAGTTTTTTATTACCTAGTCCTCGAACAGGAAGGGTATTGAACTCATATTCAAAACTTCTTGCTTCCCAAATAAAATTTATAAGATATTTTCCATTGTTATTTTTGAAAATATCATCAAAAGAGCGACCAAGTCGTTGAATTGGCTCCCCACCATAATCTGCTAATACTGATAGATGCTTCAAGAATAAATTTGCAGGAAATTCAGATGCTTCTAAAAGGTCAAAAACTTTAAATGGATTACCTTTTGATAAAGATATAATGCGTAAGAAGTCATCTTGTGTCTCTAAAAGTTTTGGGATGATGCTAATATTTGCACTTGCTTCATGTAACTGTGCAGACCACCATAATGTAGCTTTTGATTCTAGTTCTTGGACTGTTCTTTGATAGTTCATTTTTATCCTTGGTTTCCATAACTTTTTATTGCTGTCAATAGATTGTAATTTTTTTATATATTCATATTAATTATCAAGTCTTACTTATCTCATCTTCAGTATATTCAAAATTACCCTCTTCAATCTGCTTCTTAGCCTCTAAATAATCACTATATTCAGTTTTAGGAGATACATCTATAAGGTTATTTTGAATAGATTGAATATTATCTATTTCTTTACTTAAAGCTTTTATAGAGATAATATTATCTTCGGCTTTTACTATAAGATTTTTACAAGTTTTATGAAGAGTTAGATATTTATCGGCAGTTTTTTATACTCTTCATTTTTTGAAAAATCTTTAATATTGATAAATTGAAAAATAGAAAGACCAAAAGCTATAAATGCAAAAATACCTAAGTAAAGTAGATTAGCATTAGGATATATCGCACTTGAAAATGAGAGTAAAGTAAAAATTAAAATCAATATATCAATATATTTTCTGTATTTTAAATAATTTTTTTCTTCTTGATTAAGTCTATTTGTTGCCGAATAAAATAGATTTTTAGAATAAGCAAAGTCAACTTTATATTGTTGTATTCGTTCAAATGTTTTTGTTTGAATTATATTTTCTTCTTCCACAGGTTAATCCTTTGGGAAATCATATCCAAATAAAATATCTCTACAAAAAATTGCAAAATCTTTATCTGACATATTTTCAATATAATCGTGATTATAAGTTTTATTTCTCCACTCATATACTCTTAATAATTTTTGAACTCCATCTCTAAATCCATTAATCGAATATAATGAGTCTATCGCCATCTTTTCCATTTCAAAAGAAGGAGTTTTAAT
>DTZN01000285.1 GCA_012961365.1 Hydrogenothermaceae bacterium | reverse complement strand
CTTAAATAGCTTGATTTTTATCACTAACATAGTTAAAATAATAAAAGGAATAACAGAGGGGTCGCTCACCTAACGAGCGGTAGGGCAGGAACTGTCCAAGCTAAAGCCTGTGGAGCTGGCTTTCAGCTGTGAAGCAGGAAGCTCTCCTATTTATTGGAGAGTAGTTCACACTATACTAATATATCTATATGTTTAACAGTAGAGGTTTTTATCTTAACTCCTTCTTTTTCTTTTTTTATTTTAGCTTTTTTTAATCTCTTTAAAAATTTTACTCGCCTTTCTTTTTCACTTATAGGATAAACTGGTTTTACACTTTCAATGTAAAACATATAAATTTATCCACAGAAAAATTTCTTTACAGTTTTAAAATTAAGCTTTTTTCTTTGGTATATCAAGGGTTAAAACAAGTAAAAGCCAAAGAATTGTAATAACTCCTAAAAATAAAAATACAGCCTTTTCACTAATTCCCATTAAGGCTCCAGCAGTAGCTCCACCAACAAAAGCCCCAAAAAACTGTGAAGTATTAAATACTCCCGAAGCAGTTCCTTTTAAATGTTTTGGAGCGTATTTACTCATTAATGACGGCATTATAGGTTCAAGCATCATAAATCCTGAAAAGTATATAATCACAGCTAAAACTGATAAAACAAAAGAGTTTTCAAATTCTGCAAATAAACCAAATGAAAGTAAAAGTATTATTATTGCTATGAGCTTAACTTCTTTAATTAAGCCTTTTTTTTCTGCAATTATAGTAGAAGGAACCATTATAGTTAACCCAACTAAAAACATTACAAGGTAAACTTTCCATATATTTGAAACATCTATAAATTTAGATAAAATTATTGGAGAAACTGTAAACATAGCAGTTAAACCCATATGAAGAGTAAACATTCCAAAGTCCATTTTTAAAAGGTTTTTATCCCTTAAAACTGTTCCAAGGTAAGAACTTGTAAATTCTGCATCATCATGGTGAACAATCTGTTTAGGTCTAGGAATTCCCCAAATTATATAAGGAATAGAAATTAAAGCTAAAATTCCTGTAAATATAAAAACACCTTCAAGTCCAAAATGGGATGCTATCCATGGCCCTAATACCATACCAAAGGCAAAAGCCATTCCTATGGAAGCTCCAATTGTTGCCATTGCTCTGGTTCTTATTTCTTCTCTTGTAAGGTCTGCAATTAAAGCTATAACCACAGAAGAAACTGCTCCCATACCCTGTAAAAATCTACCAAATATAAGTAAGTAAATATTTTGTTCGTAAGATGCATAAGCAGATAAAAAAGAACCTAATATAAAAATAATAGTTGAAAATAGCAAAACAGGAATTCTTCCATATTTATCACTTAAAAGTCCATATGGGATTTGAAAAAAAGCTTGGGTTAAGCCATATGCACCTATAGCAAGTCCAACTAAAAATGAAGTAGCTTCTGGAAATTTAGAAGCATAAATAGATAAAACAGGTAAAACTAAAAATAATCCAAGCATTCTAAGGGAAAATACACCTGCAAGACCAAGGGTAGCTTTTTTTTCTTTAGGGGTAAAATCTTTATCTATCAATGTTTATTATCTCCTTGCTAATTTTATATTTAACTTTTAAAATTATAGCACATAGGCTTTATAAGCTAATTTGAGGAAAATTAAAATATGGATATAAAAATACTTTTAATTTTAATACTACTTTCATATTTTGCATCTTCTATAGGTTTTTGGGTTTATATTTTTACAAAACAGGAAAAAGGATTAAAATTAGGTTTTTCATTTTTTGGAATTGCGTTTTTACTACAAATCTTATATATCGGATATTCTGATTACAAAATAAAATCCTTTGCTTTAGCTTCAGAAGAAAATCTTCCTCTTCTACTTGCTCTTATTATTGGAGGAATTTTTTATGGATTTTCTTTAAAGTATAAAAAACAGTTAAAAGATTTTGGCTCTATATTTGCTCCTATAAATGTATTTTTAACTGCTCTCGTTTTACCAAATACAGAAAAATTTGAAACTCCAACCAATAATATATGGTTTATACTGCATATTTTATTTTCAATGATGGCTTATGCATTTATAGTTGCTTCAACAGCAGTAGCGATTATTTATATTCTTACAGAAAGAAATCTTAAAAAGAAAAAGCTAAACTCATTTTTTGTGTCAAAATTTTCTTCTTCCCTTGCAACACTACAAGATATTGAGTATAAATCTAATGCTTTAGCATTTATATTTTTAAGTTTAGCTTTAATAGCTTCTTCTGTATGGTCTAGTGTTTACCTTGGGAAACACTGGGTTTGGGATTCAAAACAGGTAGCTCTTTCTGTCTTATGGGTTATATATGGATTTCTACTTCATATTAGAATAGTTAATAACTATAAAGGTAAAAAATTTTCATATTTAACAGTTTTAGCAAGTATTTTTGCATTAATTGCATTTTGGGTGATAAAACATCCTACTTATTAAAACTCCATTTTTATTTTTTTTCTAACTCTGTAAATTTCATTTAAATTTATATTTGCTTCAATAATTCCTTCTTCACTATCTATATATGCAAGTCTTTCTCCCCATGGAGAGTATATAGCAGAACTACCTGCATATCTAACTTTTCCTATTTCTCCTGTTGTATCACTTAAAATTAAAAATGATTGAGTTTCTATAGCTCTTGCTTTTGATAAGGTTTCTAAGTGGTCTTTCCTTGAAAGTCCCCATTGAGCAGGAACAAGTATGATTTCAACTCCTTTTTTTCTGTAAGTATACGATATATTTGGATATCTAAGTTCAAAACAAATCATTATTCCAAGATTACCAACAGTTGTTTCTGCTATATCAAAGTTATTTTTCCCTGCTCTAAAAAATTTATCTTCTCCAGTTGGGGTAAATAATTTTGCCTTTGCTCTTTTAAATGTGATTTTTCCATTATCTATAATAAATGCTTTATTATAAATACCATAGCGATTTTTTTCTGGTAAACTTCCACTAATTACCAGGTTATTTTCCTTTGATATTTGTTTTAATAGTTTATAAATACCAGGACTTTCTTTTGCATGCTTTTCTAAATTTTTATTATCAAAACCGCAACTAAACATTTCAGGAAGCAAAACCAGTGATTTTTTTTCTACTAATTTTAGATAAGATAAGACTTTTTCTATATTTTTATCAATATTTCCAAGTTCAAGATTTAACTGCAACGAGTAAGCTTTCATAAAATCCTCTTTTGAAATTTTCACGATAAGAATTATAACAACTTCTACTATTTTGATAAAATATTTTGAATAGATAAAAATCTTAAGGAGAAAAAATGCTTGCTACTACAATTTTAAAATACTGGAAAATTTTACTTGCTGTTGGAATAATTCTTGCGATAGGGGCATTGTTTATTCCAAATCAAATATTATCAAAAATTGTCGAAATGACTGGTTTTGCCATTTTAGCTTTAACTGCTTATGTTTTAGGATACAAAATGGCTACAGATGAAGCAGAAAAATATATAAAGGAAGAATTTGAAAAGCTAGCAAAAAGAGATATTAGATACAAAGTAATGAAAGACCAAATGATAAAAGGTCTTAGAAATATTAAAAGGTAAAAACCATGTCAGAACTATCAAAAGAAAACAAATTTATAACAGTAAAAATGCTCAAAAATTATCTAGAAAATTATCCTGACCAAATAACAGTAAAAATATATATAAAAGTTTTAGAAAATTTTGAAGATGATGAGCTTGTTCCTGATTTAATTCTTAGGAATTTAGGGCTTTCGGAAGAAGATTTTAAATAGAGGGTGAAAATGCAAACCCACAAAAAAACTCTCTTTGCTGGAATGGTAGGAAATATCTTAGAGTGGTATGACTTTGTTGTTTACGGTTTCCTTGCTTCTATTATTGGAAGGTTGTTTTTTCCTTCTGGCGATGAAACTATCGAGCTATTAAAATCTTTTGCTGTTTTTGCAGTTGGTTTTGTTATGAGACCTATTGGGGCTGTTGTATTTGGTTGGATTGGAGATAAATTTGGTAGAAAAAAAGCTTTAACTATATCCATTGTTTTAATGGCTATATCTACAACTGCTATAGGACTTTTGCCTACTTATGAAACAGTAGGAATTTTGGCTCCCACATTACTTGTTTTACTAAAACTTATTCAAGGATTATCTGTTGGTGGAGAATATACTACATCTGTATCTTTTCTAGTAGAACATGCTCCAAAAGATAAAAGGGGATTATATGGAAGTATTGGAATACTTGGAGCTGTTATTGGAATACTTTTAGGTTCTGCTTCAGGAGCTTTTATAACAAAGGTTTTGCCTGAAGATGATTTATATAGCTGGGGCTGGAGAGTTTTATTTTTTTCTGGGATAATTCTTGGGTTAGTAGGTTATTATGTTAGGAAGAATATTGATGAAACTCCTAAATTCTTAGAACTTGAGTATGAAGAATTAAAAACTTCATCTCCTTTAAAAGAACTTCTAAAAAAGTATCCAAAGAAATTATCTCAAGCTTTTGCTTTGAGCACTTTTCAGGCGATAGGGTTTTATACAATATTTGTTTATATAGCTAGCCATTTATCAGTATTTGTAAAATTTCCTAAGTCTGTAGCCTTAACTATAAATACAACTAGTATGCTAATTCTTGCACTGCTTATACCAGTAATGGGATGGGTTTCTGATAAAGTAGGGAGAAGACCTATCATTTTGTTATCTACATTTTTAACAACAATATTGGCTTATCCGTTATTTAAATTTATCTCATCAGGCAGTTTTGAAAATGCATTAATAGGACAGGTTATATTTGCAATAATTACCGCTGGATTTATGGCAGTTTTACCTACTACATTAGTTGAAATTTTCCCAACAAAAGTGAGAAACTCTGGATATTCTATAGGGTATAACCTTCCGTTTGCAATATTTGGTGGAACATCTCCGTTGATAGCAACAAAATTAATACAAATTACAGGGAATTTAGCCTCACCAGCACTTTATTTAATATTTGCATCTTTAACTGCCTTTATAGCAGGAATTATATTGAAAGAAACTTCAAAATTAGACTTATCCTAAGCACAGTCAAGCCTGAGAAAGACAAGCCTTCATACTTCTTTCTTTTTTCCTTTCATCGTAAAAAATCCTAATACTAACATTGAAATGCCAACTAATATCACGCTTCCAAAGATTATTAGGTAATATAAAATTTCATTACTCATCTTTTTCACCTCCTTG
>DTZN01000284.1 GCA_012961365.1 Hydrogenothermaceae bacterium | reverse complement strand
CATCTTCTAACAAAGATGAAAAAAACAAAGCTTATTCAGTAATTTTTGAAAGAATTGGCTATATTATTCCTTTTCTTTTTATAGGAATAATTGCTTTTTTTATAGGGGTAGGTATAGAAAAAGAAAAAGAAATTTTACTAGGAACTATTATCTTATTTATTATTTTATACACATTTGTGAACTTTTATCTTCTAAAACTTATAGAAAAGGGTGTTTTAAATCCTTTTCTATATTTAGCCGTTATAAGCTTAATTATGTATATTTCTGCCGTATATTCCTATAAAAAAGGCTAGTCTTTTTTTCTTTCTTCTCTTTGGATATACTTTATAACATCTTTATACATATTATAAAATCCTGTTAATATACCTAAAAAGAAAAATATAATCGTTAGAATATACCCTGTATTAAAAGCCTTATCTAAAAAATATCCAATCAATAAACCAACTATTATTCCTGATACTAAATGAAGTCCTACAGAACCTATTGTAAAATAATCTTTAACTTTTTTATTTAGCATTATTTTAAATTTAAAACATCCATCATATCATAAAGTCCTGCGTTCTTATCTTTCACCCATTTAGCAGCTTCAACTGATCCTTTTGCAAATATATCCCTCGAGCTTGCTTTATGAGTTAATTCTATTTTTTCTCCAAGACCAGCAAATATAACTGTATGTTCTCCAACTACATCTCCACCTCTAAGAGCAAAAACTGCAATTTCATCTGAAGGTCTTCCTTCTGGGTAATCTCCGTTTCTACCATATACTATATTATTTATTCCAGTTTCTTCTTTTAATATATCTACTATTCTTACGGCAGTTCCAGAAGGAGCATCTTTTTTAAATCTATGATGCATTTCTATAACTTCTATATCGTATCCTTTTCCTTTTAAAGCTTTTGCCGCTTCTTTAACTAATTTAAATAAAAGATTTACTCCTATACTCATATTGGGAGCCAACACAACAGGAATATCTCTTGAAATTTCCTTTATCTCTTTTAATTCTTCTTTAGAAAAACCAGTAGTCCCTATAACCATAGCTTTTTTGTTTTTATCAGATGCAAGAAGTCTAAGATGAGATAAAACTGCTTCTGTTGAGTTTGCAAAATCAATAAGAACATCAAGTTTATCTATAACTTTTGCTAAATCTGGTGTAATAGGAGCTTTTAAATCAGGTTTGTTTAATACTTCTCCTATGGTATCATGGGAGTGGGCACAATCTGGACTTTCTATACCTGCAACAAGTTCTATTTCTTTATCTTCATAAGCTATATTTGA
Organism: Hydrogenothermaceae bacterium; assembly: GCA_012961365.1. Taxonomy (GTDB): domain Bacteria; phylum Aquificota; class Aquificia; order Aquificales; family Hydrogenothermaceae; genus Hydrogenothermus. The sequence goes on along the minus strand of DTZN01000284.1, from coordinate 14,957 downwards.
AATGGCCCTTCCCATTCTACCTAAAACGCCAGAAATAGCTACTTTTACCATTTATAAAACTCCTTCATGCATCTGTTTTTTCATTTGGGTCAAAAACAATATCTGCAAGTTCTTTTAATGCACCGTCAACTTGGTCTGGAGGAACAACAAAAGGAGTAATAGCAATATCAACTCCTTCAGTAAAGATTGTTTCTTTTAAAAGCTTTTGAACTTTTTCTATTTCTTCTGGAGTAACATCTTTTCTGAAAGTATCTTCTATAGATTTATCAGTAACAAAAAAACCAACAAGTGCAAAAGGATATGCTTTTTTTTCTTCGCTCATAAAAATCCCCTTTAAATCTTAAATTTCTCTAGAAAAAAAATCAAAAAGTATTAAGCTTCTTGACTTTCCCCTTTATTACCACCCATTAAAACAAGCCATAAAACTATAAATTGGATAAGCATTAAAACTAATAGTATTGTTTCAGGTGTTGAATTTACCCAGTTTTCCATTTTTACTCTCCTCCATTTAAATTTTATATTTCGTTATAGTTTACTATGATTAAATTTATATATCAAATAAATACCTTCAAGACTTAAATATTCGTCTAAAATATGCTTTATAGACAAACCTTTTGATATTAATTTAGAATTTCCTCCTGTTATAATTATATTAAAATCTCGATTGTAATGTTTAGAAATTCTATTAACCATGCCTTCTATTAAACTACAATATCCAAAAAATATCCCTGATTGTATACTTTCAATAGTTGTCTTACCTATTATGTTTTTAGTTTCATTTATAGAAACCATAGGAAGTTTTGAAGTTTTAGAGAATAATGTTTTTATGCTACTGTCAATTCCGGGAAATATTGCTCCTCCCTCATACTCTCCTTTTTCGTTAACAATATCAAATGTGATTGCAGTGCCAAGGTCTATAACAATTAATGGAGGATTTGCTTTATGAATAGCTCCATAAGCATTTACTAATCTATCTATACCAACTTCATAAGGATTTTTATAGTTGTTTTTTATAGGAACTTTTAAATCTTTCCCAATTATTAAAGGTTTTTTATTAAATCCTTTTTTTATTGCATACGATATTTTATCTTCTATTTGAGGAACAACTGAAGATATGACAAAATCTTGAACTTCTAAATTTTCTACTGAAAAAATTACTTTTAAATCTAAAAGCCAGTCATCAACTGTTTTATCAATATTTGAAGAAAGTTTATAACTTTTTAACAATTTTTGGTCTTTTATAAACCCAAATTCTACAGTTGTATTGCCTATATCTATTGCTAAAATCATCTTTTTACCACTATATAACTTTGATTGTAAAAATAATCTACTATACCAAGATATATAGATGCGGCAAAGTTTTTTAAAAAAATATCATTTTTTAAAAGTTTTGCATCATATTTGTTAGTTAAAAATGCAGTTTCTATTAAAACAGAAGGAACTCCGGGGTTTTTTAAAACTATAAAATTCCCGCTATCTATATCTTTAACTGTAGTTACATAATTTAATTTCCTTTTCAATGTATAAGCAAATTTAAAGCCCTCTACTACTGTTGTATTTATTGCTAGTTCTGCAACTATTTTATTTACATACCAGTTTCTACTTACCCTTACTTCCTTTATAAAAATTGGATTTTCTCTATTTTCTCTACTTTCTACAAGTTTAGTTAGTTTTTTCTTCGCTCCCTCAAGACTTAATGTATAAATATACGTTCCTCTTGCATTTGGGTTTGGTGCTGAATTACAGTGAATACTTATTAAAAGGTCAGGATGATATCTCATTACCTTTATACTTCTACGGTATGGCGATATTGTTTCGTTTTTTTTCCTAGTTAATAACACTTTAAACCTGCCATCTTTTTCAAGTAGCTTTTTTAGATACATAGCTATTTTCCAATTTATCTTACTTTCTACAAGACCATTAGCTATAGCTCCTGGGTCTGCTCCTCCATGCCCTGGGTCTATCATAATAAGTTTTTTCCTCAAAGAGAAGTTTTTTTCCTTTGCTCCTTCTGATACAAGTATGTAAAAAACAGGGTCTAGAGTAAATTTAAAATTTTTAGGGATTTTTTGTAAAAAATTTATTGGTTCTAGTTTAACTGTAGGTTCAAAGTTTTTCTTTTTTTCAAATTTAACAATATGCTTTGTTTTATTTTTAGAAGCAAATTTTTTTTCATTAGAATAAAAAACTATTTCAAAACCACCTTTGCGCCTTTTTATAAAATGTTTAACTTTAGAACTTTTCAGTTCAAAAACAATTTTTAATCCTTCTACGGTTTTTATAATATTAATATCTTTTAATAAATCTGTTTTTCTTTTCCTCAGTTTTACGCTGTCTATTCCATTTAGCTGAATAACAAAAAAAGAAGGGTCTATAAATGGAACTTCTTCTAAATTTTTAATATTTGATATGTAAACAATATCCTTTTTTTCAAAATGCTTTATATTTATAGAAGAAGCAAATACATAGCTAATAAAAATTAAACACGCAAATAAAACTCTTTTTACCATAAAATCCTCTTTAAAAATAACTTACTTTAAAGTTATAATTATTAATCGTCATAAAAATACAAAATTTGAGGAAAAACTATGAGATTAGGTGTAAATATAGACCATATAGCAACTGTTAGGGAAGCTAGAAAAACCTTTGAACCTGACCCTGTGAAAGGAGCATTAATAGCACAGGAAGCAGGGGCTGACCAGATAACATTACATTTAAGAGAAGATAGAAGACATATTCAAGACGAAGACTTAGTTAGAATAAAAGCAACAATTACAAAAATTCCCATAAATTTAGAAATGGCTCCAACAGAAGAAATGAAAAAAATTGCTATAGATGTAAAAATTAATAGAGTAACGTTAGTTCCTGAAAAAAGGCAGGAAATAACAACAGAAGGGGGACTAGATGTTATTTCTAATAAAGAGTATTTAAAAGACTTTATTTCGCAAATAAAAAGTGAAGGTATAAAAGTTGCATTATTTATAGACCCAGATGAAACTCAAATTGACGCATCATTGGAAGTTGGAGCAGATGCCGTAGAACTTCACACTGGAGAGTATGCTAATGCAACTGGAAAAAGAATATTGCAGGAAATTGAAAGAATAAAAAAGTCTGCTGTTTATGCTAAACAAAAAGGGTTAAATGTTTTTGCAGGTCATGGTTTAACATATGAGAATGTAAAACCTATTGCAGAAATTATAGAAATTGAAGAATTGAATATAGGCCATTCTATAATTGCAAACTCTATATTTTTAGGATTAGATAAAGCTATAGAAAAAATGAAAAGATTAATTTTGGAAGCAAGGTGTAAGTGAACCATGTGTGGAATAATAGGTTATGTAGGGAAAAGACAAGCTATTCCTGTTTTACTACAAGGACTTTATAAATTGGAATATAGAGGATATGATTCTGCAGGAGTAGCTATTATTGACAAAAACACAAATGAAATAAAAGTAGAAAAGCAAGTTGGTAAGATAAAAGATTTACATGAAAAACTATGGGGCAAAAAATTAGAAGGGAACATAGGAATTGGACACTCTAGATGGGCAACCCATGGAAGTCCTAGCATTGAAAATGCTCATCCCCATATCAGTCAGTCAAAAACTTTTGCAGTAGTTCACAATGGAATAATAGAAAACTACATTGATTTGAAAAATGAGTTAGAAAAAAAAGGTTATAAATTTATATCCCAAACAGACACAGAAGTAATAGCACACCTATTTGAAGATTTATATACAGGAGATTTTCTAGACACTGCCGTTAAAGTGGCTGAAAAGTTAGAAGGAGCTTATGCAATAGGAGTTATATCTAAATTTTATCCAGATACTTTAATTGCAATAAAAAAAGGTAGTCCCCTTGTAATTGGAGTTTCAAAAGATGAAAATTTTATTGCTTCTGATATACCTGCAGTTTTAGAGTATACAAAAGATTTTATAATTTTAGAGGATAATGAAATAGCTGTTTTAAACAAAAACAAAGTAGAAATTTTTGATATATGTAAAAACAAACTTGAAAAAGAAATAACAAAGGTAAACTGGAGCGTTTCTTCTGCTCAAAAGGCAGGATTTAAGCATTTTATGCAAAAAGAAATTTTTGAGCAACCAGGGGCTATAACAGACACAATAGCAGGGTTTAACTCATTAGACAAAACAGAGCTTTTTAACATATTAGAAAACACAGACAGAGTATATATAATAGCTTGTGGAACATCTTTACATGCAGGACTTGTTGGTAAATTTTGGATTGAAAAGTTTGCTAAAATTCCTGTTGAGGTGGATTTTGCTTCCGAGTATAGATATAGAGACAAAATCATCACAGATAAAACTGCTATCATAGGAATTAGCCAGTCTGGAGAAACTGCAGATACAAGATTTGCCCTTTTAGATGCAAAAAATGAAGGTGCAAAAACAATTTCAATAGTTAATGTTGTAGGAAGTTCTTTATCAAGGGAAAGTGATTTTACTCTTTATACTTATAGTGGCCCTGAAATTGGTGTTGCAGCAACGAAAACTTTTATGTCTCAGTTAGTTGTGTTATTTTTGCTTGCTTTAGAGCTAGGATTGAAAAGAGGAACTATTTCTAAAGAAGATTTCAATTATTTCGTAAAGGCACTTTCTAAGATACCATCTAAAGTAGAAAAAATACTTTTACTTGATAAATCTATAAAAGATTTGGCATATAAATATATGAATACACAAGATTTTCTATTTTTAGGAAGGAATATAAATTATCCAATAGCTTTAGAGGGAGCCCTAAAGCTAAAAGAAATATCTTATATACACGCAGAAAGCTACCCAGCAGGAGAAATGAAACATGGTCCAATAGCATTAATTGATGAAAATATGCCTGTTATTGCAGTAGCTATAAAAGATAAATTCTACGAAAAAATGCTTTCCAACATACAGGAAGTAAAAGCAAGAAAAGGGAAAGTTATATCTATTGCAACAGAGAATGATAAACAAATAAGACAGCTTTCAGATGATGTTATATATATACCAAAAACCTTAGATGAGCTTTATCCGTTTTTGACGATTGTTCCTATGCAACTTATTTCTTATCATATTGCAACACTGCTAGGAAAGGATGTTGACCAACCAAGAAATCTTGCTAAAACTGTTACTGTTGAGTAAGGGGCATATATAAATATTTAGAGCCTAAAAAGATAGCTCTTTTTATTTGATTTTGCAAAAATTTTCTACCTTTTAAACATGCATTTTCTAGACTTTCCCCTTTTGCAAGATAAGATGCAGTAGCAGAAGACAAAACACAACCTGTACCGTGAATATTTTCTTTTAAAGGAAGTTTTTTATAATTTATCTCCAACATTTTACTTCCGTCAAAAAATATATCTATGATTTCATTTTGAAATTTCATATGTCCACCCTTTAGATAAACTGCTTTAGTTCCAAGTTTTAAAAGCTTTTCAGAGGCTTTTTTCATGTCATCTACAGAGTTTATATCTATATTGACCAATGCTTTAGCTTCTTCTGTGTTAGGGGTTATAATACTAGAAATTTTTATAAGCTCTTTAAACTTATCAATTGCATCTTTATCAAGTAAATATTTTCCAGAGGAAGATTTTATTACTGTATCTAAAACTATTTCTTTAGGTTTATATTTTTGAAAAAGATTAATCAAAACATTTATATTTTCCTTTGTTTGAAGCATTCCTATTTTTACCACATCTACATTAAAATCTTCAAAAATAGTTTCAATTTGTTTTTTTAAAAGTTCTGGATTAACAGGAATACTTTCTTTTACCCCTTTAGAGTTTTGAACTGTAATAGAAGTAATGGCAGAAAAACCAAATACCCCAAGTAAAGTAAATACTTTTAAGTCTGCCTGTAAACCTGCACCTGAACTATTGTCGCTACCAGCTATTGTTAAGCAAGTATTAAGAAAATTTTTATTCATGTAAATTATTATTAAATACAAAAAAAATAGATTTCAGGAGTTTTTTCTCTTAAAATTTCATAATAAAAAAGAAATAAAACTTAAAATTTTCATAAAAAAGGCTTTTTAGCTTTTCCTTATCTTATATACCTATATATAAATATTTATATTCCTTTTATGTATATATCTGATAATTATGTAATTTATTAATCTATTTGACCATTTTGCCATTTTTTCATCTTTAATTTTAAACTTTTTTAATCCTTTTATTAACTGTTCTTCAGAAATTAAGCCAAATAAAAATGCCGAAACTACAAAAAACGGTAGTCCCGGAAGTATTGGTAATAAAACACCTGCAATTCCTAAACATAAAAATATTATTCCCCAAAAGTATCTCATTATTTTTTCTTTGCTACTTTTTCTGCCCAAGATATTATTTCCTCTTCTGGAATATCTAAGTTATGTTCTTTTACATATTCTTTCAAATAAGCAACTATTTTATCAAATTTAGCCATTGCCCTTCCTTTATCTGGAGTAGGGTCTTTTACAAGTCCATATATCTGCCTTCCTTCGTGCCATTCCGGTAAATATTCAGTAATTGGCATTCCATCTTCTCTAACAAATAACAAGCAGTGGCAGTATTTAAATATTTGCATTTCATCACAGGCACAAATCCATCTTCTTTTCTTTACTTCTTCTTTTTTGTCAGGATAAAAATTACACGGACAAAGAGGCTTTCCAAGTTCTTGAACATGTGAAGCTAATCCTTTTATAACCGTATTAGATGCTTCTTTGTTTGGATTTACTACTGTTCCTGATTTTTCTGCAAAAGTATTGGCAAATCTTTGCATTTTTTCCAGTATTTTTGGGTCAATATTTTCTATATCCATTTTTTCCTCCAAAACTAAAAACTAATACAATAAAAGTATATCAATGCTCTATAAAAATCAAAATGATTTTTGTTAGAACTTACTTACAACACTGATATAAATAAATCTTCCTAATTCAGGAACTTTCATACCTGTTGAAAACGGGTCTCTTAAGTAAGAAAGATGGGTATAATAAGTTTGATTAAATAAATTATTTATTCCTGAAATAAATGAAAAGTTTTTATATTTATATCCCCCTTTTATATTTATAGTTGTCCATTCTGAAGTTTCTTGCTCATTTAAAGTTGAATCAACTTTAGTTTGTTTAAATGCATGTATTATATCTAACCTTGCAAACTTTTGTGTATCATCAAAATTTATACTGGCTCTTAATTTAAGAGGAGGTATTTCTGCTATGTCCTTATCTTCCCCTGATGTTTTTTTCCCAATCTGATAAGCTCCACCAAATTCTACAAAATAAAAACCTTTAATATTGTAAATAGCAGAAAAATCAAATCCGTAAAATTTAGCATCTATATTCTGATAACTTGTCGCTTGTTTTGTAGCTGTAATTTTTGTAAGGTAAATATAGTTATTTACATAACTGTAAAATGTAGTTGTTTCAAATTTTAAATTTTTGTTTATATATTTTGCTCCAATATCTAATTCTGTATTTTTAGGAGGTTTCAAATTTGGATTTCCTATCCAATCAGGATTTGTCATAGGTTTTCTTAATGCTATGTATCTCTCTTGTGGATCTGGAACTCTCACTGTTGTTCCTATGCCTGAAAATAAAAAGACTTTTTTCGTCGGTTTATATTCGTATTTAAAAAATCCTGAGAAATATGCATCTGTTTTTGATAAGTCATAGTTATTTAGATAATATTCATTATATAAAGTCTTATTAGATGTTCCTAAATTATTTTTATCTGCTTGGGAGTAAGAAATATCGTATCTTATACCTGCTGTTATTATATTTTTGCTAAAATTCTTTCTTAATTTTAAAAATGCACCTATATTTTTTATGTAAACATTGGGAATCATACCTTTATTATCATTGTTCATAATGATATTATCAGCTCTCCAATTTCTTATATATCCATCAATGCCAGTCTTTATATCAATATTACTAATTCTAAAACTTTTTTTTATTGAAAAGCCGTATGTTTTAGCCTTTGCAATGGTTCTCATCATGTATCCACGGGTTGAGTTTGTCCCATCTGTCCAAGAAATAGCAGAATTTCTCCATTTGTCTTGCATATCATGGTAAGTTGAATTGAAATAAATTAAAGCTTCTATATTCAAATATTTTTGCGTATAGAAAATATTTGCTTTATATGTATGATCATAAACGGTATCCATTTTTAAATAAGGATATAAAACACTTTCAGCTTTTTGGTATCCAACTTTTACTAAAATTTTGTTTTCATCATTTAGTTCAAGTTTTATTCCAGTTGATATATTATCTATATCATAAGCCTTTCTATTTATTTCATTAAATTGATAGTCATTTTCAGGTTTTGGATGTTTATATTCTGTAAATTTTTTTCCTTCACCAGTTTTATAAGGTTTTGAGTAGCTTTTTTCATAAACTAATAAAAGACTCACTTTATCATTACCTCCTGATATAAGTGTGGAACCTTTAAAATACGAAAATGAACCGACTGTTAAATTAATATTTATTTTCTTATCTTTGGAAGGTTCTACTGTTTTAATATTAATGGTTCCTGCTAAAGAACCTTGATTTTCAACATCAAATGAACCTTTTTGAACTTCTATTTTTTCTATTTCTACAGATGAAACTTTCGAGACAGGAGGATCCATTCTATTTGGGCAAGCTCCAAAAATCTTACTATTATCAACTAAAACATTTATATTATCCCTATAAAAACCTCTTAAAACTATGTCGTTAAATATTCCCCCTTTTCTTATACTGTTAATCTCTGATACATATTGTTCTAAAATTTTTCCTATATCATTTATACCTGCATTTTGAATTTCTTCTTTGTATAATTGCTTTATATTATTGTCTTTAATAGTTAATTTTTTTTTGATTTTCTCTAGTTTGATAATTCCCTCTGAGTAAGCTAACACAGGAATTAAAATAAATGATAGAAATATTTTTTTCATAATGCATCCCCTTTTGGTGAGATTTTAAATGTTATTTTAACAAAAATTTAACATAAAATTAAAGATATTTTATTTGATTTTTTCTGTGAATAAAATATAAGTTTGAATATTTGGTTTTATAGAAATAGAATCGACTCCAACATTCTTGTCTTTATCTAAAATATACCCTTTAGTTTTATAGTCTTTTACTTTTCCATTTTCGTTGCAACTTATTTGGTTAATTGTGCCATAAAATCTTCCTAATGGAGGGTTATAAATTACATATCCAATTCCATTACAATTTTCTAAAGGTTCTTCCAAAAATGAAATTGCTATTGGATAAACTTGAATAGGCTCTTTTTTTAATTTTTTTAATTCTGAGGATTTTATTTTTTTTGAATATTCGAGGGGTAAAATTACACCAACTTTAAAATAAGCTTTTATAATATCTCCTTTCCTAATATTAAATTTTTTTCCAAAAGATGGGTAGATTAATACTAAAGCTAAAATTAAAACTAAGATTTTCTTTTTCATGTAATTTAATATCGGTAAAAATTATATTTTATAAAGCTACTGCAAGTTTTTTTAGTTTCTCTATTTTATCCCTGAGCTGTGCCGCTTTTTCAAATTCCCAATTTTTCGCATATTCCCACATCTGTTTTTCTAATTTTTCTATTTCTTCTAAAAGTTGTTCTTCAGATGAGATATTTTCAGGAATTTCTTCATAATATTCGTATATACCTAGCTCTTCTAGATTTATCAGGTCCTTTATTTCTTTTTCTACTGTTTTTGGGGTAATTCCATATTTTTTATTGTATTCTTCTTGGATTTTTCTTCTTCTATTTGTTTCATCTATTGCTTTTTGCATTGCTGGGGTTATTATGTCCGCATATAAAATTGCCCTACCGTTCTCATTTCTTGCTGCTCTACCTATAATTTGTATGAGTGCAGTTGTTGACCTTAAAAACCCTTGTTTATCTGCATCTAAAACAGCAACTAAGGAAACTTCTGGCATGTCTATTCCTTCTCTTAAAAGATTTACTCCAACAATAACATCATACTTTCCTTCTCTTGTTTCTTTTATTATTTTTGCTCTTTCTATTGTGTCTATTTCCGAATGTAAATATATAGCTTTTATCTCCCTTTCTTGTAGATAATCAGCTAGATGTTCTGCCATTTTTTTAGTTAATGTTATAACGATTGCCCTTTCATCTCTTTCTTTTATTTTCCAAATTTCAGAAATTAAATCATCTATTTGTCCTTCTGTTGGTTTCACTTCAATAACAGGGTCTAATAATCCTGTTGGTCTTATAATTTGTTCAACTATTATGCCTTTACTTCTTTCTATTTCCCAATCTGCAGGAGTAGCAGAAACATAAATAGCTCTTTCTATTTTTTGTAAAAATTCATCAAATTTTAAAGGTCTATTATCAAATGCAGATTTCATTCTCCAGCCGTATTTAACTAAATTTTCTTTTCTTCTTCTATCTCCGTTATACATAGCCCTTACTTGAGGAATAGTTACATGTGATTCATCTATTATTAAAAGATAATCATCAGGAAAATAATCAAGTAATGTATAAGGAGGCTCTCCATGTTTTCTTCCATCAAAGTATCTAGAGTAATTTTCTATTCCTTTACATGTTCCAAGTTCAAGCATCATTTCTATATCGTAATTAGTTCTTTGCCAAAGTCTGTTTGCTTCAATTTCTTTACCTTGTTTTTTAAATTCTTCAACTTCTTTTTCTAAGTCTTTTTTTATTTGCTCTATTGCTTGAAGCATATCTGGTCTTGGAATTACGTAGTGAGAAGCAGGGAATATTACCGTTGTTTGTAAATTTCTTTTTGGAGAACGATTGAATATATCAAGCTCTGTAATATTTTCTATTTCATCTCCAAAAAATTCTACTCTAATTATTGTATCTTCTGTATGAGATGGCAATATTTCTACAGTATCTCCTTTTACTCGGAATGTCCCTCTTTTAAATGAGTAGTCATCTCTAACATATTGTAGTTCTATTAACTTTTTTAATAGTTTTTGTCTATCTATTTCCTGTCCTATATAAAGATGAAGTCTTAGTTTTTCATAAAATTCTGGTGTTCCAAGACCATAAATACATGAGACGGAAGCAACAACAATAGTATCTGGTCTTTCTATTAAACTTTTTGTTGCAGAATGTCTAAGTCTATCTATTGCATCATTTATTGAGCTATCTTTTTCTATGTAAATATCCTTTTCTGGTAAATATGCTTCCGGTTGGTAGTAATCGTAATAGGAAACAAAATATTCAACAGCATTATCAGGAAAAAGTTCTTTTAATTCTCTATAAAGTTGTGCTGCTAATGTTTTGTTATGGGTTAAAACAAGAGTTGGTTTTCCATACTTTTCAATAACATTGGCGAAGGTTATAGTTTTACCTGTTCCTGTTGCTCCTAGTAATACTTGTTCTTTTACTCCTGATTTTAGGTTTTCGTATAACTGTTTTATTGCCTTTGGCTGGTCTCCTGCTGGTTTAAAGGGTAGTTTTATATCAAATGGAGATTTTGCCAAGTTATTTACCTCATATAAATTTTTAAAAGAAAAATATAAACTAAAATAAAAAATTTACAAATAAAAAGGAGAAAAGCATGTTTATAACCAACCCATATATAGAAAATTACATAAGAAATCTAACAAATGTAGAAGATAAAGTTTTATTAGAAATGGAAGAATTAGGTCATAAACTAAACTTTCCAATAGTAGATAGGCTTGTGGGTAAATTTATTTATCTGATTACCAAAATAAAAAATCCTAAACTTATTGTAGAGCTTGGTTCTGGTTTTGGTTATTCTGGATTTTGGTTTGCAAAGGCTTTAATTGATGGAAAAGTTGTTCTAAGTGATTATAAAGAGGAAAACATAAATAAAGCCAAAGAATTTTTTAAAAAAGGAAACTTGCTAGAAAAGGCAGAATTTCATATAGGAGATGCTTTAGAAATTGCAAATCAGTATAAAAATATAGATATTTTGTTTATAGACCATGAAAAATCCAGATATTTAGAAGCTATCAAAACTTTAGAAAACAATCTATCTGAAAATGCCCTTGTTATTGCTGACAATATTTTGTGGAATGGAAAAGTTTTAGAGCAAAATCTAGATAATCAAACTAAGAAAATAAAAGAGTTTACAAAATACATGTTTGAAAATAAAAAATTTGAAACTTGTATAGTTCCAATAAGAGATGGAATATTGCTAGCTATGAAAAAATGAAATATATTTTAATATGTTAATATTTTAATAGAGGTTTAAAAATGAAAAAAACTGTAGTAGGAGCTTTATTATCGGTGCCTATTTTATTTTCTTGCACACATTCAAATGATGTTTCCTATGTAGATGATAATCCTAAAGTAATTGAAATTGGAGAAAATGTCTCTAAAAAACTATTAAAAACTCTCAAAGAAGAATTAGTAAAAGCAATATCTAAAAGTCCTTATGAAGCGATAGAAGTTTGTAATAAGAAAGCTTTACAATTAACTAAGAAAGTGGAAGAAGAAGTAGACCACGGGATAGAAATAAAAAGAACCTCCTTAAAATACAGAAATCCTTTAAATAAACCAGATAAGTATGAAAAAGAAGCCCTTATAAAATTTGAAAATACAACAAAAGAAGGAAAAAATTTAAAGCATCTAATACAAAAAGTAAATGAAAATGGAAAAACTTACTATAGATACTACAAACCTCTAAAAATCCAAAATGTGTGTTTAATGTGTCATGGAGAACCTTCTAAAATGGATAAACAATTACTTGCAAAAATAAAATCTTTATATCCAAATGATAAAGCAACTGGATATAATTTAGGTGATTTTAGAGGTGTTATAAGAGTTTCTATTCCAGAAGAAATGGTTAAGTAAAGTAAATACCGACTTTAGTCGGTGTTTTTTTAAGATTGTTTACATTATATTCAAACATAGTTAAAACTATTTTCTAAAAATTTTTTGAATATATTAAAGTTATCAATTATATTTTTTATTTCTACATACTCGTTTTTCTGATGAGCCTGTGAAGCATTTCCTGGTCCAAAATTAACAGCGTCAATACCATATAAAGAAAGTCTTGCAACATCAGTCCATGCCTGTTTTGCCTCAACAGTAAGACTAAAAGTATTTACAAATTCTTTTAATATAGGATTATCTAAACATACTCTACCTGAGGGGCAAAGGTCTGTAAATTCCACCTTAGCTTCTCCATTAACAATTTTGATTATGTCTTGTTTGGCTTCTTCTATTGTTTTTCCAGGAGCAAATCTATAGTTAACATTTATCACAAATTTATCAGGTATAATGTTTCTCCCCCCAGAAAAATCAACCATAGTTGCATTCATTACTTCATAAAATTTCATACCTTCAAATTCATATTCTTTTGCACCAAAATTTGTTAATCTTTTTAAAAAATTTACTGATTTATGTATAGCGTTTTCACCTTGCCAAGGTCTTGCTGAATGTGCCCTTTTACCCTCAAAAATAATAGATGCATGCATAGTTCCTAAACAACCAACTTGCACTTTGTTATCGGTAGGTTCTAATGCAAAAGCTAAATCAGCCTTTTGTATAATATCAAAATTTTTCAAAAGAGGTTCTAATCCATTATCTATATATGGTCCTTCTTCTTTTTCATAAAAGACATATATGGTATTAAATCTTTTTTCTCTATTTGAAAAGTATTCTATAAGAGCCATCATAACTGCTAATCCTGATTTCATATCACTAGCACCAAGGCCAAAAATCTTTTCATCTATAATTTGTCCTGTATATTCATTTTCCCCTGGAACTGTGTCAAGATGTCCTATTAAAGCTATAGTTTTTTTGGAAGGATTAATATTATCAAAGGTAATAATTGAATTGTTATATCTTATTATATTTTCCTTCTTATAAAAATTAACTAAAAAATTTTCAACAAAATCAGCAATTTGTTTCTCATTGCCAATAACGGAAGGTATTTCCACAAGCTTTTTTGTATATTCTATTAACTTACTTTCCATTCTTTACTATACCCTAATCTTTCAGATAATTCTTTAGATTTTTCTAAGAAAATATCCTTTAACTCTATCAATCTATTATAAGGTATTCTAAAAGAAGGACCTGATAGAGTTATAGCAGCTGCAACTTCCCCCTTATAATCAAAAACAGGAACAGACAAACATCTAACTTCCTTTTCCCATTCTTCGTCATCTATAGCGTATCCTTCTTCTTTTACTTTCTTTAAATGTTCCCTCAAAGTTTCTTCATCTGTTATTGTTTTCTCTGTAAAAGGCTTTAATTCTATAGATTTAAAAAATTCATCTAATTCATTTTTTTCCATAAATGCAAGATGAACCTTACCAGATGCAGATGCATACATAGGAAGGAGTTTTCCAACTCTAGACTTAACCATAACTGGCCTATCTACTTCATAAGCATCTATATAAACAATATCCCAACCGCTTCTGACAGCTAAATAAACATTTTCTTTTATATTATCTCCAAAATATTGTAGGTAAGGTCTTGCTTGTTCTCTAATTTCAACATGGGATAAATAAGAATATCCCAGTTCAAAGTTTTTTATTCCTAGAGAATATGTTTTTTTCCTTTTACTGTATTCTACATAACCACGAACTGTCAATATAGATAGTATCTTTTGAAGTTGGTTTTTAGAAATACTAAAATTAGATAATATTTCTTCAAAAGTTAAATTGGATTTTTTGGCAAGTAGAAATAAGACTTCAAATGCAGCATCTACATTATGAACTATGTAATCCTGTTTTGTTCTTTTTCTATTCATTATAATCTCATTTTGATAAATAAATGGCGGAGCCGACGGGATTCGAACCCGCGACCTCTGGCGTGACAGGCCAGCGCTCTAACCGGGTTGAGCTACGACCCCGCATATGGGCGGTAGAGGATTTGAACCTGCGACCTTCAGGTTATGAGCCTGACGAGCTACCGGGCTGCTCCACCCCGCGACAGTGGCGCGCTGCGCCAAATTTGGAAAGATAGTAGCATCTATAATTATAGACTTGAATCCTTTATTTATTGCTACCTTGTTTACTATTTCTACAACATTTGCACAAAT
>DTZN01000283.1 GCA_012961365.1 Hydrogenothermaceae bacterium | reverse complement strand
TAATCCCTAACTAACCATATTGGAACAGGAATTGCTATTTCTTTAATTTCCGCAAACAATTTTTCAGCTTTCTCAAAGCTTAGACCTTCAAATGATTTATTTATAAGCTCTCTTACTCTTTCTTTTATTTTATCAAAAATACAATCGGGATGAGGAATTACCAAAACGGTTGCTCCTTCTCTATACTCCAAGAATTTAGTAGCTTTTTCCTCTTTTAAGTTTAAAGAAAAGAAAAATTTCGTAATTTTTTCCCAACTTTGTAAATCAACTTCTTTTTTTGCTGTATTAATTTCTTTAATTAAATCTTCATAAGTTAAAACTTCGTCCATTTTTTCTAAAATTTCTTTTTCATTTTTCAGAGTTTCTTCTAATTCTTTTATTATTTTTTTAGCTTTCTCTATCTCTTCTTTTGAATAAGGATATCTTTTTTTAATTTCTGGCTTAAAAATGAAAACATTAACTTCATTTGTTTTCTCACCATATCTATTAACTCTTCCAAATCTTTGAATTAACGACGGTAAAGACGCTAATTCTGTAAAAAGATACTCATAAGAAATATCTAAAGAAACTTCACAAACTTGAGTAGAAATTAAAATGTGTGGTTTATTTTTTAGCTTTTCTATCCATTCTTCTTTTTCTTTTCTGTGAAGATACATGAATCTTGAGTGAAGGATTATGAAATCCTTTCCATATTTTAGTTTATAATCACTTTCTAGTTTCTTACCAACTTTTATTGCTTCATTAACAGTATTAACAATTACCAGAACTCTTTTTCCTTTATTTTTAATTTTTATCATTTCTTCAATTACATCATTCTCCGAAATATTTTTTTCAAAAAATCTCCACAACACTCTTCTTTTTTCTTTATATCCGTCTAAAAAATCAAGAAATGCATTTTTTGTTATTCCTAATTCTTCTTTTAAAAACCTTACAAGTGAAGTTGATAAAGTTGCTGACATGAAAAGAACTTTTAGATTATAAATTTTAGAAAAAATTTTTATGAATTTTACAAGCAAATAAAGCATTAAAGGATTTAATAAATGTACCTCATCTACTAATAAACCAGAATTTCTAAACATAACTCTTTTTGTATAATATTTTCCAACCTGAAGAAAAGAAAGTAAAAATTGGTCTACTGTTGTAATAACAAACGGTGTTGTGAAGTTTTTTATTAAATATAAGTGTGATAATTTTTCTTCATTTTCTTTTAATTCTGTATCTAAAAAGTAAAAATATTTTGAAACATTGTTTTCTCCAAATAAAGTTTTTAAGTTTTGGAACAATTTGTTAATAGAAGTAATTGTTGGCATTAAATAAAATATTCTTTTAACTTGTTTATTAGCAAAAAATAATAAACCTGCAGTAGTTTTACCCCAACCTGTATAAGCTCTAAGAATAGATAAATTTGGTAAATCAATTAATTTAATTTGTTGCTTCCATCTTTTTTCATCAAGTGTTAAAAATAATTTTGGTGATACGCTTCTGCTGGATAAAAAGTAGGAACAGAAGATAACTCAGTGACAATAGGATCACTAAAGTTCACAGCCTCTC
>DTZN01000282.1 GCA_012961365.1 Hydrogenothermaceae bacterium | reverse complement strand
TTCCTAACTCTTTACGATATTTTGATACGGTATTAAGGCTTACACTAAAACCCTCTTTTAGTAGTTGCTTATGTACTTTATTCTCTCCATATGTACAAGTAAACCTGCCCAAACAGCGAAGCCTACTGCCAGCAGTAACTCAAAGGTTGCTTCTGCAAATGAACTTGTAAAGCAAGCCAAAGCTGCTTTTGACAGCAAAGATTATAATAAATCTTATGAAATGTATGAGGCTGTTTCGAAGGCTAAATATGGTCAAGAGATTACTATTAACAGCCTTTACATGATGGGTGAATCACGGTTTAGACAAAAGGATTATGATTCTGCGGTTGTCAAATATCAGGATGTTATCCGTAAATACCCTTCCCATCCACTTGCTGCCTCTTCTCTTTACAAACAGGCTCTGTCCTTTGATTATCTTAAAGAAAAAGAAACAGCACAAATGCTTTATAAAAAGGTTATAGAAAAATATCCTTCATCTCCTGAAGCAAAACAGGCACAAGCAAAAATAAAAAATTAAGATGAAAAAAAATCGTCTTGATCAGCTTGTTCTTGATCTAAAATTAGCCCCCTCACTTGAAAAAGCCAGGGGGTTAATTGGTGCAGGTCAAGTTCTTGTCAATGATGAGCCTGCCGATAAAGCCGGAGTCAGCTTCCCTGCTGACAGTGCTGTGCGACTGAGAAAGAGGTGTCCGTACGTTTCAAGAGGCGGTCTTAAACTTGAACGGGGATTAACTTTTTTTGATATTTCACTTAAAAACAAAATCTGTGCAGATATAGGTGCATCCACCGGCGGATTTACTGATTGCCTTCTGCAAAATGGTGCAGAAAAAGTCTACGCAATTGATGTTGCCTACGGTCAACTTGCATGGAAGATTCGTCAGGATGACAGAGTCGTTGTGATGGAGAGGTTCAATGCACGAAAGATTACGCCAGCAGATCTGGATGAAACAATTGATCTGGCTGTAATGGATGCGTCTTTTATCTCTGTAACGAAATTAATTCCACCATTGATTCCCCTCTTTAAAGAAAAAACCAGGATCCTATGTCTTATCAAACCTCAGTTTGAACTTCCGAAACATTTAGTGGATGGTGGTATTGTAAAAGACTCACAATTGCACATCCAGGCAATTGAAAAAATTGAACAGTTCCTTGAAGAACAGGGTCTGAAATCTGCTGGGGTAATCCCTTCACCGATTCTTGGCCCTAAAGGAAATAAGGAATTCTTAATCTTAATAACGGATCGCTGATCAAACCTCACTCGCGCCACTCATTTCACCCAACAAGGTGTCATAACACGCTGTTTCAACTCGTCAATATTGTCAGTCTGATGAAGAAGAAACATCAGTTTAGTCATGGCCGCCTCAAAGGTTAAATCTATACCCGGGATAACACCTGCGTCAAGCAATGCGTTGGAAGTTTTATACCTGCCCATTTCCGCCCTGCCGGCATTGCATTGATTGATATTGACAATAGCTATGTCCCGTTCACTTCCTTCCAATAGACATTTGAACAGACCTGCGCCATAGGTTTCCAGCACCAAACCTCGCAGCTCCTGCGTTTGAATAATATCAAGATAATAATCTAAGTGAATATCAGCAGTAGCAAGCAAAGACAGGTCTGCCAAGTCCTTCTGACAAAAATGAAAGAGCA
>DTZN01000281.1 GCA_012961365.1 Hydrogenothermaceae bacterium | reverse complement strand
TTTTTAGGATTTGTATTTTTTATAAATATTTTTTATAAATTTTTCAAAAATATTATTTTTATTACTTTTTATATTATTTTAACAACCCTAATTAACGTAGTAAAGAAAATTAAAAATACCTTACGATTCTAAAATTCGATAAATTTTGAAGGTGGTAAAATGGTTCGCAGAGCGAAGTTAGTTAATGATATAGTAGAGTTGGTTCCAATTTTACAACTTTTCTCAACAAACTTGTACAAAAATGTATATGAAGCGTTACTATCAGATTGGCTTACATTCAATGAATTAAAGGAGAGATTTGGTGAAGGTGTTGAGGAAGCATTGAAAATACTCAAACATGCTGGGATGCTTGAGGTGAAATGGAGAATGCCTTCTGATCCAGCAGGGAAGCCAGAAAAGGAGTATCATGTTAGCTACACTCATATAAATGCAAGCTTCTACACATCACTAAAAGATCTCAATAAAATACTAGAGGTTGTTTTCATGCCAGAGGATGAGTTTGAAGAGATAGTAAATAAAATTATAGATGAAAAACATATAAAACAAGCAAAACAAAGTCTAAATCTAGAAGAGCCTATCAAAGGGGTAAATATATTTAAGCTAACACTGCCTAAGATAATATTTATATTTGTATTAGTGGGAGTTTCCTTTCTAATAGTTTACTTTTTATTTATTAAAACATCTAATATAAACCAAAATTCGATAAATATTAATACAACTAGTGAAACCAACCAAAAACAAACTAAAGATAGCCAACCTAAAAATAATGCAACTAAAGAAGAAAAATATTATATTTTATATTTTGCAGCTACACCTTCTTTTGAAGAAGCAAAAAAAATAAAGGAAGAATATGAAAACATATCAGGAGAAAAATTCAACATATTAAAAGTTCAAAACGGTAAGTATTACTCAGTAGCAAGGCTTTACAAAGACAAAGAAACTGGAAAAAAAGATTTAGAAAGATTAAAGAAAATTTTAAAAGACAACGATGCTTTTTTAACAGGAAGAATGTTTTCTGTTGAAATAGTTGAATAGGTGAACTATCCTTGACTAAAGTCAAGGGCTTTGCAGGGCAGTTTGCTTTAAAAATAGACAAATAGGTTTTAACAGGTAAAATTTTATATAACCTTAATATTAAAAGAAATAACTTTTTTATAATCATCTTTGAGATATATAGTTAATGAATTTCTTATATAAAAATCTTTCCAATTTAGATTTACACCATGAGCAACAGGAAAACTTCCTCTACTTCCACCAAAATTTACAACCTTAAACTCATAACCTTTAGGAATTTTTATAGTTTCAAAATTTTTAACTCTTTTTAATTTTCCATTTATACTTGCAGTAAGATAATAACCATTTCCTTTTATAAATTCATCTAAATTTGAAAGTATATATTCAAAAGATGGTTTTATTTTAACTCCGTAAATTTTAAAAAATCCATCAAGCATATAAAAATGAGTTTTTATTTTTTCCTTTAAAGAAGGAAGTTGCTTTGAACTTTCTAGACAAAAAGCAGGTATATTCTGTTTTAAACACCAACCAGTAAGAGCTTTTCTTTGTTCTAAGTGTCTTTTAGAAGTAAATGTTTGAGTGCAATATACAGGTAATTTATATTTTCTATTTGAAATTTTCTTATTTGCCTCATTACTAACAAATTTTGCGACTTTGTAAAGAGGAAAATTTTTATAGTTAAATTCATCTATAACTAAACATTGTCCCCAATGGTTTTTGTTTAAAGAATGAAAACCATAACCATCATGCAAAGATAAAACTACATCAGGTTTAAATGCTTTTATTAATTCTTTTAGAGAAATGACAAACTTATAGTCTGGGTCTTTTTTAGAAATTTTAGAAAATTTTCTATTCATATCTCCATTGTATCCCCTACGATTTGCCAAAACAGAGGTAAAATTACTACGGGGAACAATTATAAGCTCTCCCTTTTCGACTTGTGTATCTACCAAAATATCTGTAGCTTTATATGCTCCTATCTCATTTCCATGAATACCACCAATTACAAGAATTCTGCCTCCTTTTTCCTTTCCTTTTTTATAAAAATACTCAAATGGTTTTTCTGGAAGAAATATATGAACCCGTGTTGATTTATCTATGGCAAAAGACTTACTAGCCAATAAAAAAGGAGATAAACTTACATATTTTATAAACTTTCTTCTGCTAAAATTTTCCATTTTTTATTCTCTCTTATAATGTAAAGAACTTTTTTCCCTTTCCAGTTATAGTTATTTGATTTATATTCCATATCAAAAGATATTGCATAAATGTTTCCAAAATTTAAAACTCTACCATCTTTTGAAATGTATATATTTTCTATAAAAATCTTTATCCATTTTTTGTTTTTAGAAACCCTTTTTTTATGTGCAACAAAAGCAGCTTTATTTCCATAGGTAGAAATCATATTGTCAGAGTAAAAATTAAAATATGTTTCTAAATTTTTTCCTTTTACTGTATTTTCCCATGCTTTTTTCCATTTATATAAAAACTCAACTAATGAATTTTTATCTTTCTCAAGTTTATCTGCATTTGAAAATGAAAAATCTTCTACTATTATTATAGGTGTTTCTTTAAAATTTATGTAGTTTAAAATGTAGTCAAAAACATTATTCTTTACAACTACACAACCATTTGAACTAAAAGGAGGTCTGTTATCATTATTTGTAGCATGTAACCATATACCTTTGCCTGTTTTATGAAAAAATTTTTTGTCTATGATGTTTGGATAATTTAAAGGAAAAGCACCATGTCCATAGATTTTTGATAGTCTGTTTGAAGGTATAAATCCTGTGGGAAAATATATACCATTTGGAGTTCTTTGGTCACCTTCTTCTAATTTATCACCTTCTCTTTTACCTGTAATACAGTTTTCTTGATATATTTCTTTTATAATTCCATTTTCATTTGTAAAAATACTAAGCTTTTGCCTTTTTTTAGAGACAACTATTGAATATTTGCCTTTTGGTATATAAATGATATTTTCTACTATTTTTTGCTTATTTTCATATTTTGTTTTTAAAATTTTATAAAACTCATAGTATTCCTTTGCTTGTTTTTCTCTTCCTGCAAATAAGTTAGATAAAATTTGAAGTTTTAATTTATCTTCAAAACTACTAAGGTAAATAGATTTTTTTAACTCATCAAAATCTTTTGAGTTATAAAATATATCGTTATCATATGCAAAAGCCATAGTAAGAGTAAAAAATATTAGTAATACTTTTTTCATTACCTATTTTTAAATTGTTAACTAGATAGCTTTATGGTTGCATTGGTCTAATCATCATCCACGATTCTTCTGCACTTTTGTAGTACCCGGTAAGCGAACTCCAGTTTATTCCCTGAGCATACGTTGTGGAGCGGTACAAACCGTTCAGATTACTTGAGTGGCACCTACCATACCAACCACCTTAATTACATAACTAGAGGGCCTTTATCTCGCTCAAACTCTTCATCAAAAATTCTCCAACAACAAGAAAAGAAGTAGAGCGACTTACATTGCTTAAAGCTTTTTCTTTTTTTTCTTCGTAATCTGTAATTCCCGCAATTTCACTTAAAATATCCCTTCTTTCTGCAGGGGTCATTTTGATAAA
>DTZN01000280.1 GCA_012961365.1 Hydrogenothermaceae bacterium | reverse complement strand
TGTAGAATCTGCAAGTTTGTTCATAACTTCTTCTGCAAAATTGATATTTTCTATAGTCTCTTCTACTGATATGTTTCCTTTGTCAACTATGCCATGTAAAGAGTTTTGAAATTTATAAATTTCATTTATACTATTTTTTAACTTACCTAAAGCTTCTAAAACATTATCTGCTTCATTATTTATTCCTGATATTTTTTTATTGTATAGAGATATTCTATTTTTTATCTTAAACCCTTCTCCAGATATTAAAGAACTATGATAAATACTTTTTGCAATTTTAGGGGAGAAGTTTTTTATCCTGTTTAAATAAAAATCTTTTTCTTTTACATAAACTTCTTCTTTAATTTTTTCATTTTTCTCAAAAAAACTTAACATTTTAGAACCTCCACTTATTACAGTTTAAAAAAATACTCTTTACTAAATTTTCGTCATTTTTTATTTTAATTTTAACTTTTATTTTCAATTAAGCAAGATTAGAATTATTATAACAACTTTATTATTTAATTTTAGTAAGCTAATATAAAATTTATGACTTTCCTCATAGATAAGAAAAAAACAGTAATAAATTTAAAAATGTAAATAAATTATAATGGAGGGAAAATATGACTATCCAAAAAGAAAAAATAAAAAAGGAGCCTAATATAAGATTTGAAAATGCTAAATTTAAATGCAAGTGTGGATACGAAGGAGAAGAAACAATACTAATTGGAAATTCCATTGGTATTTTAGACACAAACTGCCCAAAATGTGGAAAAAGAATTTTAGAGTTTAAAATAATAGATGACCAAAAATAGTTTTTAATTTTATCATTGAATTTAAAGGGATTTTATGATTAATTTTTTGTATGAAAAGGTTAATTTATATAGTTTTAACTTTTTTTTATTTAGCTTTTGCACATAATGAAAGTTATAAAGAACTATCAACAGAAGATATATCTTTATTAGTAAATATTGTTGTTTCTAGTTCTCCAGAAATCTTAAAATTTCAATCAGATTATAAAACAAAACTTTCTTTAAAACTTACCCCTGCAGAAGTAGCAGAAGTTAAAAAAAGAATACAGATTTATAACAAATTTTTAAAGAAAAAAATAAAAAAATATCTAGAAAACGGAAAAATATACATACCTTTAATAAAACAGATTTTCGACCAATATAACCTACCAGACGATTTAATATTTCTTCCTATTATAGAAAGCCACTTTAATATAAAAGCTAAATCCCCTGCAGGAGCGGCAGGACTGTGGCAATTTATGCCACAGACAGGGAGAATGTATGGTCTTGAAATAAATAAATGGATAGATGAAAGATTTGATGTAGAAAAATCTACTATTGCAGCAGCTTTGTATCTAAAAGACTTATACCTTATTTTTGATGATTGGTTTTTAGCTTTAGCAAGTTATAATATCGGAGAAGGAAACATAATAAGACGAATAAATAAATATGGTGGAACAAATTTTTGGGATATAAATAGTTATTTACCAAGGGAAACAAGAAATTACGTTCCTAATTTTATAGCAACTGTTTCTGTTGTAAAAAATATACTAAAAGAAGAAAATTTTGATTATTCCACTTTAAACTTTGATATAGTAAAAATCAATAAGCCTGTATCTTTAGAACTTGTATCAGTTTTATTAAAATTGCCTTATGAAAATCTTATAAAATTAAATCCTCATTTGTTAAAGGAAAAAACTCCTCCTAAAGAAGGAATTTATAACGTTTATGTCCCTCGTGGGTATGGTAAAACCCTTGCCTTTATATTAGAAGAAATGCAAACAGAAAAATATAAAGCCATTGGAGAATATAAAGTCCAAAAAGGAGATACATTAATAAAAATTGCCAAAAAGTTTAATACAACGGTTTCTTATTTGAAAAAAATAAATAATCTAGATAAAGGTTGGATTATTGCTAATACTTATATAAAAGTTCCAACATATATAGAAGCTTATCCATTATACTCTGATGAAATTATAGACTTAACAGAGGATATCTTATATACAGAAAAAGGTATTATTTACCGTGTAAAAAAAGGAGATACACTTGCAAAAATTGCTAGGAAATTTGGAGTATCTATAAAAAATCTAAAAAGGTGGAACAAAATAAAAAATTACATATTACCCAATCAAAAATTAGTTATTTATAAAAAGGTATTTAATAAAAATCTATCTCAAAAGTTTATAAAAAGAAATATTTCATATTTAAAGAAAAAGGTTAAAAAGAGAAAACCAAAATATAAATATATATTCTATAAAGTTAAAAAAGGTGATACTTTAATAAAAATTGCTAAAAAATTTGGTGTAAGTGTAAAACAACTTAAAAAATGGAATAAATTATCTTCAAATGTAATACATATCGGTGATAAAATAACAATAATAAAAAGAATAATTAACTAAGGCAAAGATGAAACAAAAATTAAAAGAGTTAGTAATTCCACATCAGGTTCATAGGAAGTTAGGAGATACTTTAGAGTTCTTCGAAGATATTATTATTCTCGCTTTAACACTTGTTTTATTTTATGTAAGTATTATTGCTATATGGGATATTGTTGCTTTGCTTGTTTATGGCGAAGCTAAATTTATGGATGTTATTCCTAAATTTTTATATTTATTTATCTTAGTTGAGTTGTTTAGATTAATGATAGTTTATCTTGAAGAAAAAAGAGTTGATACATCTTTGATTGTAAAAACTACATTAATAGCCATTTTAAGGGAGATAATAATAAAGGCTCCTAATTTCAAACTTCCTGATTTTATTGGAGTTTCTATATTAGTTGTAGTTTTAGGAAGTCTTTACTATATTCCTAAATATGTATTAAAAAATAGGAAATTAGATTTTAGACTTTATAAGCCAACTAGAAAGAGACAGCTAAATACAATCAGGAAGAACAAGCTTGATAGAAAAAGCATTCAAGGTTGCAAAGTCCAGTAAGGAAAAATCTGTATTTATTTTTGATAACACAAAAAATGCGAAAATCTTTGAAAAAGATTTAAAAGCATTTTTAAAACATTTAGGCAAAAATATTCCTGTTTACTTTATACCAGAAGAAAAAGAAATACATGACAGTTTCGCTCAATTTAAGAGAAATTATGTAATTTCTAAATATATTTTAGAAAATAAAGGGTTTTTTATAACTACTAAAAATGCTCTTAATATAGAAGTTTCAAAAAATAGAGAAATAATAAAAATTTCTACTAAAGATGAAATAGACATAAAATACCTCGAAAAAAAACTTTTATCCTTTGGCTATATAAAAGAAGAAAATTCAGAAAATCAAGGAGAATTTAGCTTTAAAGGAGGATTATTAACTATTAATATCCCTGAGGAAGGAGTTTTCCAGATAGATTTCTTTGGAGATGAGGTTGAGAATATTTTTGCAGTTTCAAAGCTACTTACAAAGAAAAAATTAGATAGTCTTGTTTTATTTCCTTTGTATGATTTTCCAATAGAATATGATGAATTTTTTGACATAAAGTTTAAAAAGGTAAAAAGCCTTAAACTAAATGATATCTTTAAAGAAAAAGAATATATACTTTGGCAAAAAAACAAACCTCAAAAAGTTTTATCATCAGATTTTAAAATTGTAAAACTGGATATTTCTCAAACCTTTGTGGATTTTGAAAGTAAAACCACCTTCGTTCCTTATCATCAAACAAAATTTGAACCGGAAATAACTCCATTAAAGGAAGGAGATTATATAATCCATGAAGATTATGGAGTAGGAATTTTTAGAGGAGTAGAAACAAAAGTTATAAACGGTAGAGAATACGATTTTATGGTCTTAGAGTATGCAAATGGAGAAAAAATAAATGTTTCATACCTTCACTTTGATAAAATTCATAAATATGAATTCAAGGTGGCTCCAAAATTAGACCAAATTGGTGGAACTTCTTGGAAAAATCTAAAACGAAAAATTACGAAATCTTTAGAAAAAGTGGCTTCACAACTAATAAGACTTTATACCAAAAGGCATCAAACAATCAGAGAACCTTACAAGATAGAAGAAGAATTGATAAAACAGTTTGAAGATAGTTTTGAATTTGTAGAAACTCCAGACCAGAAAAAAGCTATTGAAGATATAAAAAGAGATTTTATTTCCACAATACCAGCAGATAGAATAGTTTGTGGAGATGTTGGCTTTGGTAAAACAGAAGTAGCAATAAGAGCTTCATTTATTGCCTCCATAAACTCTAAACAAACTCTCGTTTTAACACCAACGACTATTTTATCTTATCAGCATTACAAAAAATTTAAAGAAAGATTAGAGCCTTTTGGTATAGTAGTGGAAAATCTTTCAAGGTTAAAAACAAAAAAACAAACTCAAGAAATAATAGAAAAACTAGAAAAAGGGAAAATAGATATTTTGGTAGGAACCCATAAAGTTTTATCTATTTTAGAAAACTTTAAAGATTTGGGACTTTTGATTATTGATGAGGAACATAGATTTGGTGTAAAGGCAAAAGAAAAAATAAAAATGTTAAAAACTACAATTGACACAATATATATGACAGCAACGCCAATACCAAGGACATTAAGCCTAGCTTTACATGGATTAAAAGAAATGTCGGTTATAAATACTCCCCCAGAAGGAAGGATTGAAACTAAAACTTTTGTTTCTAAATACTCAAAAGAAATAATTCAAAAAGCAATTCAAAAAGAGTTAAACAGAGATGGTCAGGTTTTTTATATTCACAATCGAATAGAAACAATTAAAGAAAAAGCAAACCAAATTAAGGAGCTTTTTCCAGATATTAATATAGATTTTATTCATGGTAGAATGAAACCAAAAGAGATAGAGAAAAAAATTTTAAAATTTATAAATAAACAAACAGATATTTTAGTTAGCACATCTATAATAGAAACTGGAATAGATGTTCCAACAGCAAATACACTGATTATAGAAAGGGCAGACCTTTTTGGACTTGCACAACTTTATCATTTAAGAGGTAGAGTGGGAAGGTCCAATATACAAGCTTACTGTTATTTACTTTTGCCTGATGATAAGGAAATTACGGAAGATGCTCAAAAAAGAATTTCTACAATTTTAAAGTTAACTCGCCCTGGTTCGGGTTTAAAAGTAGCTATGGAAGATATGAAAATAAGAGGAGCAGGAAACATTTTAGGAATAGAGCAAAGTGGATATATTAAATCTGTTGGTTTTGATATGTATATAAAACTACTTAAAAAAACTTTAAATTCTATAAAAGGAAAGGAAGAAACTCAAACAATTATAGAAACAGATTTTGAAAGCTATATTCCAGAAACTCTAATATCTTCTCCTGAAGAAAGAATGAATGTATATATGGCAGTATCAAAAGCAGTAGATAATAAAGATATTCAACATTTAGAAGAACACCTTGAAGAGTTTTATTCAGGTTTACCTTTAGCTTTTAAAATATATTTAACAATAGAAAAAATTAGAAAAATTGCTTCAAAACTTGGAATATATAAAATAAGATTATTTTCTCCAATATCGGAAATTTATTTTAGAAACATTAAAGAAGAAAATTTAATGAAACTTATAAAGGAACTTAGAGTAAAAAAAGTTTATCCTGAAAAAATAGAGTTTTTCCTAAAGCCAAAGGAATTAGGAAATCTTTATGAAATTCTTAGCAATTTATAATTTTACTTTTCCTCGTAAATCAAAGCTAAACTTACTCCCCAAACTAAATGCAATAAGTATAAAGATATATGAAAATTTAAGCCCATTTTAAGCAAATCTTTTAGCCAGATAGAACCTAAAGTTCCAAAGATAAATGAAACAATTAAAACTAGTAAATGCCATATTGTTGCAAAAATAAAACCTTTTATTAATCTATTTTGAGGCAAAAATTTCCAAATTTTTGGATAAACTAGGAAAAAACCAAAGGTAATTGCATTTATCTGATGTCCTAAAAATATTGCTATATCCTCAAATCCATGAAATAGATTTTGAGATGTTATCCAGCTTTTGTATATATCGTAAGTCCCAAATAACCCCAAAAAACCATCTAAAGCTATATCTACAATAAACATTAAATAGCCGGCAATAAAACCGGCAATTGTTAAACTCAAAAGATTTATATTTTCTAAAATAGATTTATTCAAATAAATATTTCTCCTGATTTAATAATTTAGAAAGTTCCTGTTTAAAATCATCACATATATTTACATTGTATTTACTATGTGCCACTATTTCACACCAGAAGTTGCCTTTTTCATATATCTCTAAAATTACCTCTTTATCACCTTTGTATTTTAAACAAAGTTCTCTTATTTTCTCAGCAACTTTGTTTTCCACATCAGATTTTGTTAATCTAAATCTTACTGCCTTAACTTCTTCATTTATATACTCAATTGGGATTATATTTATTGCATTCATAGAAACTGTTTCTTGCTCTTCGTTTATATCAACACTTCCTTCTAGGATTACAATCTTATCTTCTTCAAGTATTGATGGATCTTCCATTTTCTCTGGAAATGCCCTTACATCTATAATTCCTGTTTCATCTTGCAATTGAAATATTGCCATAGTAGCTCCATTTCTTGTTTTCTTTCTTTTTATATTTGATATAACCCCTGCAACTTTTGCTTTGTCTCCAGTTGATAGTTCTATTAAAGATGATATTGTTTGAACCCTGTTTGCAAGTTCCTTCTTGTAAGCCTCTAAAGGATGACCTGAAATGTAAAACCCTAATACTTCTTTTTCGAAAGATAATTTCTGTTTTTCTGATAACTTTTCCGCATTTTCATAAGAAACTGTTTGAACTGCTGCTGGTTGTGTTTGAGCAAGTAATCCAAATAATGAGTTTTGTCCTTTTTCTCTACTTTCCCTAAGTTTTTGTCCAGAAGACAAAGCTTTATCTATACTAGCAAGCATTACACCTCTATCAACCTCTGTAAAATCAAAAGCTCCTGCTTTTATAAGTGCCTCTAAAACTCTTTTGTTAAGATTTTTACTATCTAATCTTTCTGATATATCAAATATATCTTGATATTCTCCATTTTTTTCTCTTTCTTTGACAATTGCTTTAGCTGAAGATTCCCCAACATTTTTTATCCTTGCAAGACCAAACCTAATTTTTCCTTTATCCTCTATATAAAACTCTGCTTTAGATTTATTTACATCTGGAGGAAGTAGTTTTATTCCAAAATCTTCCATGTCAAGGAGTAAATTTAAAAATTTATCATCATTTCCTTCTGTTGTTAGTTTAACTGCAAAAAATTCTTCTGGATAATATGTTTTTATATAAGCTGTCCAGTATGTAAGATAAGCATAAGCCGTTGAGTGAGATTTATTAAATGAGTAAGATGCGAACTTTTCTATATCTTCCCAAAGTTTTATAATTTTTTCTTTATCAAACCCCTTTTCAACTGCACCATTTATAAATCTATCTTTCATTTTTGCCATAACATCTGCTTTCTTTTTACCAATAGCTTTACGAAGAGTATCTGCTTCTGCCATTGTAAAACCAGAAAGTATATTTGCCATAAACATTATTTGTTCTTGGTAAACAATTAGACCATATGTTTCCTTTAAAACATCTTTTACTTCTTCAAAAGGATATTCTATAGGTTTTCTACCGTGCTTTCTATCTATATATTCATCTACCATTCCTGACATTAAAGGCCCCGGTCTAAAAAGAGCTAAAATAGCTATTATTTCATCAAACTTATCTGGTTTTAATCTTGTTAATAGGTTTTGCATTCCTTTTGATTCAAGCTGGAACACTCCAGTTGTTTTTCCAGACTGTAAAAGCTTGTAAACATTAGGGTCATCAAATCCTAGGTCTAAAAAGTTTAACTTTACTTTGTGTCTTTCTTTGACAAGTTTTCTCATGTAATCCAATTCTGTAAGGGTTTTTAGCCCTAAAAAGTCCATTTTTACAAGACCTAGCATTTCAAGGGTAGCCATATCAAACTGGGTTGCTTTTGTCCCATCTTTATCAACATAAACAGGCACATATTCATCTAATGGTCCAGGAGCTATAACAACCCCTGCTGCGTGAATACCAGTATGTCTGGCAGAACCTTCTAATTTTTTAGCTAAGTCTATAAGTTTTTTTACTCTCTCATCTGTTTCATATAATTTTCTAAATTCTGGATTTGCTTCTAGATTTTCTTCTATAGTTAATGTTGAACCTTGGACAGGTCCCGGAAGTATCATTTTTGCAATTTTATCTGCTTCTGTGTAAGAAAAACCTAGTGTTCTAGCAACATCTCTAATTACCATTTTGGATTTCATAAAGTTATATGTAATAATTTGTGCTACTGCATTTTCACCGTATTTATTTTTCACATACTCAATAATTTTTGGCCTATTTTCCTGGCAAAAATCTACATCAATATCAGGCATAGAAATTCTGTCTGGATTTAAAAATCTTTCAAAAATAAGTCCATGTTGTAATGGGTCAACATCTGTAATTCCAAGGGTATAGGCAACTAAAGAACCTGCTGCTGAACCACGCCCGGGGCCAACTGGAATTCCATTTTGTTTAGCATGATTTATAAAATCTTGAACAATTAAGAAGTATTCAGGAAATCCCATCTGTTTTATTACATTTATTTCGTATTCTAATCTTTCTTTATACTCTCTATGTTTTTCAGGAGAAAGGTCTTTTATTTTTTCAAGTCTTTTTTCTAGTCCTTCCCAAGCTAACTTTTCAAAGTATTTAACTTTTTCCTCGTAAGTTGCTTCTCTATCTAGCCCTGGAATTTGATATTTTGGAAATAAATATCCCCTTGTTTCTGCTGTATCTATTTCAACATTACATTTTTCTGCTATTTCCATTGTGTTTATAAGGGCTTCTTCGTATCCTTTAAACTTTTCATACATTTCTTCTGGTCTTGTAAAATGAAGACCTCTAACTTTGAAAGCTCTACCTTTTTCTTTTAAGTCTTTTAAAGTCATTTTCATTTGAAGTGCTTTTATCACATCATGAGCTTCTGCATCTTCTTTATTTAGATAGTGAGAATCGTTGGTAGCAACTACTTTAACTCCAAGTTTTTTTGCAAGTTCAAAAATTCCTTTGTTAGCTATATCTTGTTCTTCTAGACCATTTAGCTGTATCTCAAAATATAAATCATCTCCAAAAATATCTTTTAATCTTTTTCCATATTCAAAAGCTTCATCAAATTTACCTTTAGAAAGTAAATGTGGAATAAACCCTTTTAAACATGCAGTTTGGCAAATAAGTCCTTCATGGTATTTTTCTAAAAGTTCCCAGTCTATTCTTGGTTTATAGTAAAAACCTTCTGTATATGCTAAAGAAGATAGTTTCATTAGGTTCTCAAAACCTGTTTTATCTTTTGCGTGAAGTATTAAATGATAGTTTTTATCCGCTAGGATACTATCTGAACCTTCTCCTTTTTTTTCAAATCTATTATTAGTAAAGTAAGCTTCCATTCCTATAATAGGCTTTACACCTACTTTTTTCATCTCTTGATAAAATTCAATTGCTCCAAATATATTTCCATGGTCTGTTAGTGCTACTGCTTTATATCCATACTCTTTTGCCTTTTGAGCTAGTTCAGGAATTTTTATCATTCCGTCAAGCAATGAATAGTGGCTATGCAAATGAAGATGTGTAAAATCTTTAGGCATATCTAACCTCGTATTTGATTTAAGGAGTTTTTTATTTTTATTTTACACAAAAAAATTACTAGTTTAATGTTTAGCTTTTTAGGTATTCAGTTAAAGAGTAGATTAATGTAGGATAAAGG
>DTZN01000279.1 GCA_012961365.1 Hydrogenothermaceae bacterium | reverse complement strand
ACAACAGGCGAAAATAAGACACAGTGCCTCCTGTGTTAGAACCCAACAAAAAGGGCTACGCCCGGCGTTTCGAGCCATACATACATAAGGCTGACGCCGTATTGGGCGGCAAAATAATTGAGCAGTAGATGGCTGCGATCTCCATCGTACATGGGCCGAACAGAAAAGCCTTTGCCCAGCTCAACGCCAAAACCTACCGGCAGGTTAAAACCGTCGTCCCATTCGGTAAAATTCAAGCTAAAAAACTCTCTAAAGATCTAAATAAACTCTTCTATTTTAAAACCAAATTTTACAATTATCAATGGACAGTCTACGAGATATCCAGCTGTGAAGCAGGAAGCTCTCCAACTTATTGGAGAGTAGTTCAGGAGAGGATAATGCTTACATATAAAGAAGCAGGAGTTGATATAGAAAAAGCAGACGAATTTGTAAACCAAATAAAAAGTTTCGTTAAAGGAACTTTTAATAAGAATGTTATTACTCCTATTGGTGGTTTTGCAGGGGCTTATTTACTTGAAATAGCTAAATATAAAGAGCCTGTAATAACTTCATCTACAGACGGTGTTGGAACAAAATTAAAGATAGCCCAAGTTTTAAACAAACACGATACAATAGGCATAGATTTAGTTGCTATGTGTGTAAATGATTTAATCACTACAACTTCTAAACCTTTATTTTTTTTAGATTATTTTGCAACTGGAAAATTAGAACCTTACGTAGCTGTAGATGTTGTTAAAGGTATAGCAGAAGGATGTAAACAAGCAGGGTGTGCATTAATTGGTGGTGAAACTGCAGAAATGCCTGGAATGTATAAAGATGGTGAGTATGATTTAGCTGGTTTTGCTGTTGGTGTTGTTGAAAAAGAAAAAATGCTTGATGGAAGTAAAACAGAAGAAGGGGATATTTTAATAGCAGTTTCGTCTTCTGGTATTCATAGTAATGGTTATTCATTAGTAAGAAAATTAGTTGAGATAAAAGGTTATAAATATGAAGATAAAATTGAAGAATTTGGTAAAACTTTAGGAGAAGAGCTATTAATTCCAACAAAAATTTATGTAAAAACTGTTTTGTCGCTGGTAGATAAGGTAAATATAAAAGCAATAGCCCATATCACAGGTGGAGGAATTCCCGGAAACTTAATAAGAGTTATAAATGATAGATTAACTGCTATTATTGAAGAAAAATTAATTAAAGTTTTACCTGTATTTAAATGGATACAAAAAGAAGGAAATATTCCAAAAGAAGAAATGTTTAAAACATTTAATATGGGTGTTGGTTTAATTTTAGTTGTTGATAAATCTGAAGTAGATAAAACTTTAGAACTTTTGAAACAGCTAGGAGAAGAAGGTTATATAATTGGAAAATTAGAAAAAGGAGAAAAGGCTGTTAAAATTATTTAATTTACCCAATTTTGTTTCGCTATTTCCCAAAGTGCTATAGCATTTGCAGAAGCAACATTTAAAGAAGTTATTTTACCTTTCATTAAAATAGTTGCAATAATATCTGCTGTTTGTATAACTGGTTTTGATGTGCCTTTTCCTTCTGAACCTAAAACAATAGCAAGTGGGAATGGGAAATCTATTTTATGTATGGGTTTTCCTCCTTTTTCTATAGCCACTACCCATCCTCCAAGCTTTTTAAATTTATCTAGAGAGTTTCTAATATTTGCAACTTTTGAGATTGGTATATGAAAAACTGCACCAGCAGAAGCTTTCACAACTACTTCATTTATAGGCGCAGACCTTTCTTTAGGAATAACTATTCCTGATGCTCCTAAAACTTCTGCTGTTCTTATTATATTTCCAACATTTTGTGGGTCTGTAATGTGGTCTAAAAATACTAAAAATCCGTTTTCATTAATTGTTTTATTTAAAAGTTCATTTAAATCCCAATAATCTATTGGCGAAAGTAAAGCAACAACTCCCTGAGTTTTTTTAGTCCCTGCAAGTTCCTCAACCTTTTTTCTTGGAACTCTTTGGGTTTTTATTCCTTTTTCTTTTGCAATTGCTACTATATCTTTAGGCAAAGATGTATCATGTGCTATTAAGATTTTTTCTAAACTTTTTCCAGATTTTAAAGCTTCTAAAACTGGATTTCTTCCCCATATTGTAAATTTTTTTTCCATTTAAACTCCAACTCTTTGTTTTAGTCTACATACAGAACATATTTCATTTGTAGAAGGTTCTCCACAAATTTTACATTTTATTAGTTTTTTATCTTCTTTTTTTTCTTCATTTAAGATAGGATACATTCTCTTTAAAAAGTTTGTATAAAACTGTAGCTTTGTTCCTGGGTGTTTTTCTTCTAACTTTGCTAAAAACTCTTTATATTCTATCGATGATGCTCCTTCTGCAAAAGGACACTCATATTCTATATAGTCTATATCACTTAAAAATGAATAAATTGCAGTTTCTTTTTCTGTAATTTTACAAAGTGGTTTTACCTTTTTTATAAACCCTTCTTCTTCTTTTAAAACTGGATACTGCCTTTTTAAATAATCTATATCCCATCTTAATGTATTTCCAAACAAAACTGCAACTTCATCATCAAGGTTATGTCCAGTAGCTATTACTTCGTAGCTGTTATCCTTTGCAAATTTATTCATATAATACCTTTTTACAGTTCCACATGCAGAACAAGCAGGACGGTTTGATATTTCTTTTAATTTTGGAATTGTTGCTATTTCTGTTGATAAATCTAATATATGTAATGGTCTATTAATCTTTCTTGCAAAATTAACTGCTTTTTCTTTTGAATCTTGAGAATATTCTCCTATCCCTAAATTTATATAAAATCCGTCTACTTTATATCCAAGTTTTGTTAAAACATTCCAAAGAGCTAAACTATCTTTTCCTCCTGATACTGCAACAAGGATTTTTTCATTTTTAGAAAACATTTTAAATTCATCTATTGTTTTTTGAACCCTTTTTTCAAACCACGAAATATAATGTTCTTTACATAGAGCTAATCTATGTTGAGGAAGATAAACTATCGCTTTATTTTTAAGCCCTTTTGTTTTACAAATTGTACATTTAGCCTGTTTTTTTAACATTTTTGTTTCCTTTATACATTAAATCTAAACAACATCACATCTCCATCTTGAACTATATAGTCTTTTCCTTCTATTCTTACTGTTCCTGCTTCTTTTGCTTTTTGCATAGAACCATATTTTATAAGCTCATCATAGTTTATTACTTCTGCTGCAATAAAGCCTTTTTCAAAATCTGAATGTATTTCTCCTGCTGCCTGAGGTGCTTTTGTTCCTTTTTTTATTGTCCATGCTCTAGTTTCTTTTTCTCCTGTTGTAAAGTATGTAATAAGGTCTAAAAGCTCGTATCCTGTCTTTATCATTTTGTTTAATCCCGGTTCTGTTAATCCATATGCTTCAAGTAATTCTTTCCTTTCTTCTTTGGGTATTTCTATAAGTTCTTGTTCTACTTTTCCACATAAAACGACAACTGGCGCATTTTCTTTTTGAGCTTTCTCTTTTATTGCTTTTACATGGGGATTATTTTCTCCATCTGGAAGGTCTTCTTCTCCTATGTTTGCTACATACATAATAGGTTTTATTGTTAACGGGAATATGGTTTTTTTCATATAATCTATCTCTTCTTCTGTAAACTTATCTAAATTAATTCTAATAGGCTGTAAGTTCTCTAAAATTTCCTTTGCTTTTGTTAAAACTTCAACTTCAAATTTTGCCTCCTTATTTCCTGATTTTGCAGGTTTTATAACTTTTTCTAATCTTTTTTCTACTGTTTGTAAATCTGCAAGTATTAACTCTGTTTCTATAATTTCTGCATCTCTAACAGGATTAACTCCTCCCTCTACATGAACAACATCACTGTCTTCAAAACATCTAACAACATGGGCTATAGCAGAAACATTTCTAATATTTGATAAAAATTGATTTCCAAGACCTTCTCCTTTTGATGCTCCTTTAACTAATCCTGCAATATCTACAAACTCAATTGTTGCTGGTATTATATTTTTAGAGTTTGAAATTTCAGCAAGTTTATAAAGCCTTTCATCGGGAACATCAACAATACCCATATTTGGGTCTATTGTACAAAAAGGATAATTTGCAACTCCTGCTTTTGCAGTTTCAGTTAAAGCATTAAAAATGGTAGATTTTCCAACATTTGGAAGTCCAACAATTCCTACATTAAGTTTCATAAACTAACCTCTGTAAAATTTTTTAGAGTATTTATTTTATATCAAATGGATACAATGTATAATTATTCTTTCTATTTTATTTTCATATGTTAGAGGTAAAAATGATAGTAATTTTTGATGTTGATGGTGTTTTAATAGATGTATCTAAATCTTATCACTATAGCATAAAAGACACTGTTGAGTATTTTACAGGAAAAAAAGTAGATTTAGATGAATTAAGGGATATAAAATTTACATTTAAAATAAATAATGATTGGGATGCTTCAATAGCAGGTATTTTGTATGCATCTTCTGGGCTACTTTTAGAAGACTTTAAAGATGAATTTTCAAAGTTTTCATCATCTTTAGATGATTTTTATAGATTTGCAATTGTTTATGGAATAAAACTACCTAAGTATGAAGAGCTTGTTGAGTATTTTGAGGAAAGGTATAGAACATATAGAACAAAGGAAGAGTTAATTATAAGTAAAGATGTTTTAGAAGAAATAAAAATAAATCCACGAAAACAGGAGTAATAACAGGAAGACCATTTGATGATTTAGATTTTTCTTTTAAACATTTTGACATTTATAGATATTTCGATTTAATAATTACAGAAGATGATATACCACAACCCAATTTAAGAAAGCCTTCTTCATATCCTATGAAATTATTTTTTGAAAAGATAAACTACAAAGAACCTGTCTTTTATATAGGAGATACTTCTGCAGATAAAGATATGGTTGAAAATTTTAATAAAGAGGCAGGAAAAAGTGTTAATTTTATTCTGTTTGAAAATCAGCATAATAAAGATATAACTACCAAATACAAAGTTTCGTCAGATAAAGAGCTTTTAAATATTTTAAAGTAAAATAATATAAATATTTCCTTTAAGGAGAAGCGATGGATTATAAAGAAAATCTAAAACAACTTATAAAACAAAAAGCATTAAAAATTGCAGACAAACCAATATTTAAACTATCTTCAGGGAAATTAAGCACATATTACCTAGATTTAAGAACAATTACCCTTGACCCAGAAGGGGGATACATAATAGGAAATTTAATATACGAAATGGTAAAAGATAAAAATCCAGATGCAGTAGGTGGATTGACCCTTGGGGCAGACCCAATTTCTTATGCAGTTTCTATAGTTTCTTATCTAAACAAAAATCCAATAAAGCCATTTGTAGTTAGAAAACAACCAAAAGGACATGGAACAGGGAAACAAATAGAGGGAAATGTTAAAGAAGGAGATAGGGTCTTTATTGTTGAGGATGTTATAACAACTGCAGGTTCTTCTTTAAAAGCGGCAAAGGTTGCAAAAGATGCAGGACTTAACATTCTTGGAATAATTGCTATTGTTGATAGAGAAGAAGGCGGGGAAGAAAATATAAAAAATGAAGGATTTGATTTTTATCCAATATTTAAAGTTTCAGAGTTTTTAAACAAAAAATGATAACAACGATAAAAAGTGGTGGAACTTTAGGAATAGATGGTATTCAAATCGATGTAGAAATTAATCTATCTAAAGGACTTCCCCAATTTTTAATTGTCGGACTTCCTGATACTGCAATAAAAGAAAGTAAGGAAAGAATAAGATCATCGATTGAAGCAACTGGTTATAAATTTCCTTTAAAAAAAATCCTTGTAAATTTAGCTCCTGCAAATATTCCCAAACAAGGAACAATTTATGATTTACCTATTGCAGTTGGAATTTTATACCAGTCTAGAGTAATAAATGAAATAGAAGAAAACACTGCATTTTTAGGAGAATTATCTTTAGATGGAAAGTTAAGAAAGATTAATGGTGTTTTGCCAATAGCAGTATCACTAAAAGAAAAAGGAGTAAAAAATTTAATTGTTCCTGTTGAAAACGAAGATGAAGCATCTTTTATTGATGGAATAAATATTTATGGGTTTTCGCATTTAAAGGAAGTTGTAGAATTTTTAAACAAAAATTTGGAAAAATTTCCAAAAAAATTAAAATTTGAGGATTTAACTATAGAAAAACAATTTGATATAGATTTTTCAGATGTAAAAGGACAAACAATTGCTAAAAAAGCAATTCAAATTGCAGTTGCAGGATTTCATAACATTTTACTAATTGGTTCTCCCGGTAGTGGAAAAACAATGCTTGCAAAAAGAATACCTACAATTTTGCCACCTTTAAATTTAAATGAAGCACTTGAAACTACAAAGATATACAGTGTAGCAGGATTATTAGATAAACCAATAATTGCATATAAACCTATGAGATTTATTCATCACTCAATTTCTGATACAGCATTAGTAGGAGGAGGAACTTATCCAAAACCAGGAGAGATAAGCCTTGCCCATAATGGAATTTTGTTTTTAGATGAGCTTCCAGAATTTAAAAGAAATGCTTTAGAAGCATTAAGGCAACCTTTAGAAGATAGAAAAATTACCATATCAAGAGCCAATGGTAAGTTTGAATTTCCAGCTAATTTTCAACTTGTGGCAACTGCAAATCCTTGTCCATGTGGATATAAATTAGACCCAGAAAAGCAATGTGTATGCACGCAAACCCAAGTAAAAAAATACTTAAAAAAGCTTTCAGGACCCCTATTAGACAGGATAGATATAGTAGTTCAAATAATAAGGCCAAAGTTAGATGAGCTTATGAGTAAAAATCTGCAAGAAGAAAATTCAAAAATAATAAAAGAAAAAATTATAAAAGCACTAGAAATCCAGAAGAAAAGATTTAAAGACCTTTCAATAAAATATAATGCCCAAATGGATAGCGCATTAGTTGATAAATTTGTAATTTTAGAATCTGATGCAGAAAATATATTAAAAACCTTATCCCAAAGGGTTAACTTAACAGGAAGAAGTTTCTACAAAATCCTAAAAGTTTCTCAAACAATTGCAGATTTAGAAGGTTCTTCAAAAGTTAAAAAATCTCATATAATTCAAGCTTTTAACTTTAAAATAAATGATGAGCTTTTTAGTTAGAGGTTTTCCAATTGCCAAGAGTTAAGCACTATTTGGTAAATGAAAGGTATGAAGACCCAGGAATTTTTTTACAGGTCGAAAATACAGGAGACTATATACTTTTCGATATAGGAAATATATACAAGCTAGATAGAAGTATCATAAAAAAAATTAATAAAATTTTTATTACCCATACTCATATGGACCATTTTATAGGATTTGATTATTTACTTCGTTTAAAACTTGGAAAACAGCAAGTAGTAGAAATATTTGGTATTTATCCAGTATCAGAAAACATTTACCATAAATTACAAGGTTATATTTGGAACTTAGTTGAATTTGAACCACAAATTATTTTTCTAGTTAAACAGTATAAAGATGGGTACTTTTACCATTACAAATTT
>DTZN01000278.1 GCA_012961365.1 Hydrogenothermaceae bacterium | reverse complement strand
TGTAGATATTCCATCTCCAAAGTCGATATAAACCTCTGCATTAGAGACAGGATCATCAAGCACATAACCTTGAATAACTGGACTTGAACTTGACGTAGGTTCATTTTGTACACTTTCTTTAGAACTTCTTCCATCACAAGCTGTTAAAACAATCAAACTAAATCCAACAAGAGAATAACTAATGATTTTTTTTACCCCATCATATACTCCTTTTATATATCAAAATACCTATCATTTAAAATCTTCCCTAAGGCCTAATTATAACAGGCATAATCTTTATAGCTTGAATTGACATGTACATTTATTTTCCTATTATAACATATTAAAAATTAATTTTACTACATTTCTGTATGAATATCTTTGTTTTTTTTAATTTGGTATTCAGTTAAAGAGTAGATTAATGTAAAATAAAGGTATGAGGTGTGCATATTGTAAATCAGAGAGAACTGTAAAAAATGGAAAATCAAATCAAGGGAAACAAAGATATAAATGTAAAGAATGTGACAGGATTTTTGTAGAAAATCCACAAAGAAGACACTACCCAAAAGAATTAAAAGAAATAGCTATAAGATTATTTACAGATGGAGTAGAAATAGCTGTTATAGCACGGTCTTTAAAAGTTTTATATGAAACTGTTAGAAGTTGGATTAGAAATGCTGGGGAAAAAGCAATAAAAAAAATAGAAGCAAGAAAAAATATTCTGTCCAAGAAAAAGTTTAATAAAGCAGGTATATATGAAAATGTGGACTTATATAGGAAAGAAGGAAAATGAAATTTGGATATGGACTGCAGTTTTTGACAAAAGTATCAAAACATTTGAAATAAGGAAAAAACATTTGAAATAAGGAAAAGAGATGAAGCAAATTTTTGGAGATTTTGTTATCAATTACCTGAATATTTGGAAGTTCATACTGATAAGCATAAAGTGTACGATAATTTAACAAATAGAAAAGCTATAAAATATGGATATAATAACTGGAATGAAGGATTACATTCTTTTTTAAGAAGCAAATTAGCTATGTTAAAGAGAAAAACAAAGGCTTATGCTAAATCTTTTAGATCTTTATATAGAGCTTTAGCCCTTGTTTTCATTCATTGGAATTTATTATCTAGTTTCTAACTATATACCAAAATTTTAACACTATCAATTGGTTTATTGTATAATTTTTTATAATGTTCTAATCCATGAAAAGTTCTATTGTTCTTATTTCCTTTGAGAATTTTTTTGAAATAATAAAAACATATAGGTGCTTGTTCCTATTTATAATACTTACCTTCTTTTTTTATAAATTATGTTAAATTTCTGAAATTTTTAGAAGTTTGCCTTTTTGTTTTATGTAGGAAATTAACATTTTATAAATTGGATGGTTTTCTATTGTTTTTTTATCTCCTATTATAATGAGTTTTCTTTTTGGTCTTGTTATTGCAACATTTAACCTTCTTAAATCTTCTAGAAAACCTATATCTCCTTTTTCATTCGAGCGAACCAGGGAAATTATTATTACTTCCTTCTCTCTTCCTTGAAAACCATCAACTGTTTGAATTTCTACATTTTTAATTAATTTTTTTAGAAAATCTTCTTGGTCTTTATAAGGTGTTATTATTCCTATATCTTTTGGTGAAATACCTGTTTCTAAAAGTTTCTCAACTATCTTTTTAATTAGCTTTGCTTCATTTAGGTTGTATTTTGATTGGCTATCTTTTTTCTGTTTTTCTGGAAACTGCCCTTGTGTATCTATAAAGATTATAGGAGTATCATCTATAATTGGTGAATTTTGTAAAGTTTTTATAATTTGATATAAAGTTATATTTCTAACCTTTTCATCTGCAATAAGTTTGTTATTATAAAACTGCTGTGAAGGAAACTTCATTATTATTTCATTCATTCTATATTGAATTTTAAGCATATAAACAAATTGAGGATATAATTTTGTAAACCTTTCAAACATAGTAAATGAAAGCTCTTTTGCTTCTTCACTTAATATAGTTGGCGGTAGTTGTTTATGGTCCCCTGCTAAAATTGTTTTTTTGGACTTTATAAGTGGCATTAATGTTGAAGGCTCTGTTGCCTGCCCTACTTCATCAATAAAAACTACATCAAACTTTTTCTCTTTTAAAAACTGGGAATAACTTCCTGAATTTGTAGCTAAAACTATATCACTTGTAGTGATAATATCATTGATTATTTCCTCTTCTAATTTTAATTTTTCTTCAATCAAAGCTGATATTTGTTGCTGTAGTTGTATCCAATTTGCCATGGATTTTATTGTTTGGATTTTGTGTCCTCTTATTTTCTTTTCTAATTGTGCATATAAAAGAATTTCTTCATCTGTTAAACCTCTTCTTTTTGCTGGAACTGGCTTTTGAAAATTATCTTGTTGTTTTTTTAAATTTTGAATTTTATTTTCTAGTTCTCTAATTTTTTGATAATTTTTATGTTTCGTTAGCTTTATATCCAAAGATTGAGATAATATATCTTCCCTAACTCTTGCTGGGTGCCCTATTCTTACAAGATTAACATTGTATTTTAGTAGTCCTTCAACTAAATTATCTACTGCAGTATTACTATCTGCTGTAGCTAGTATCCTTTTTCTTTGCTTTATATGCTGAACAATACTTTCTATTAGTGTTGTTGTTTTTCCTGTGCCTGGAGGTCCGTGTATTAAAAACAGTTCTTTTGCCAATAAAGATTTTTGAACTGCTTCTTTTTGAAACTTGTTTAATTTCTTGTTTTTAAAATCAATATTTAATTTTTCTTCTACATATTCAGGCTCTTTGTTCCCTAATATTATTCTTTCATCAAATATATTTTTATCGTTTACAAAATCTTCTAATGTTTCTTTCATGCGTTTAAAAGTAATATCATTTACGTATAAGTCTATTCTATACTTTGGTTTTGTGTTTATTTTTTGGGACAAAACTAATGTTAAATATTTATTTCCTTTTTCTAAAACTGTTGCTTCTATTCCATTTTTTAACGGATTTTTTACACTGACTAAAACTAAATCTCCTACCTTTATTTGGTGTTTAGGCATTTCTTCTCTGGAGAATTTATAAAGATAAAACCCTCCTATGTAATCACCTAAAAATTTTGCTTTGCAATTTAAAATTGCTCTTCCTTTTTTTTCTCTTTCTTTTCCTGATAGTTTCTTTATTTCGTTAATGTAGAATTCTTTTTCTGCTTTTCTTTCTTTTTCTATAAGCGGTAAAAAATAATTTTTATATTCGTGTTTATCCATAAATTTTAGCTTCATTTAATTCCTTGTAAGAAGTTTTTCTAGTGAATTTATTACCATATTTGGTGTTATTAGTTTCATACATTTAAAATGCTTTTCTGGGCACTTATTATGTCCATGTAATCCACAAGGTCTACAGTATAGGTCTTTTATTTCTACTACTATGCCGTTTCTATATGGATAAAATCCTAAATCTGTTGTAGTTGGACCGTATATATCAACTACTGGTGTATTAAATGCAACTGCTATATGAACTGGTGCAGAATCATTAGATATTAATGCTTTTGCATTCTTTATTATTGAAAAACTTTGTCTTAAATTAGTTTTTCCTACTAAGTTTATTACATTCTTTGTTTTTATATCTAATAGTATATTTTGAGCTGTTTGTATATCTTCTTTTCCTCCTATTAATACAACTTGAAAATCCTTAGATAATATTTTTATTAATTCTTTAAAATTTTCTTCTGGCCATTTTTTTGTATGCCATTTTGAACCGGGAGCAATAACTATATAGTTATTTTTTCTTAAGGATAAACTTTTATAAAAATGATTTTCTTCTTCCGTTAAAAATAATTGTGGATATTT
This sequence comes from Hydrogenothermaceae bacterium, assembly GCA_012961365.1. Taxonomy (GTDB): domain Bacteria; phylum Aquificota; class Aquificia; order Aquificales; family Hydrogenothermaceae; genus Hydrogenothermus. Next base: position 10,912 of record DTZN01000278.1, on the reverse strand, counting down.
TTGTAATTTACTTTCATTAAAATTAGGTAGAAACTTTAATAACCTAAAATTTCTATCTATTTCGTGAGTTCCATCAAATGTATGCTTTGCTTTTTTAGTATAAAGAAATGAAAACCCTGCTTTGTCAAAACCTATTCTCTCTGGAATTTTTGCTAAAAATAATGAATAAGAAGCTCTATGAGACCTATGAGGCGAAATGGCTATATCAAATTTTGCCTTTTTTAGCCGTTTTATAATCGAAAATGTAGATTGTTTTTTTTTGTCAAAAATTATTAGCTCATCTAAATATGGATTATTTTTAAAAACTTCTTTACCAAAAGGTTTAGATATTAAAGCTATATAACTATCTGGATACAGATTTTTTAAAGAAGAAACTAGAGAGGTTGTTAGTATTAAATCTCCTAAAAATGCAGTTTGCCATATTACGAACTTCATTATTTTATTAATTGGTTAATAAACTTTTCTATATCCTCTATGCTTTGTGCAATTATATCTTTGTGTATAGTAAACCTGTCTTTTTCTAATTGCTCTTTTGTAGCTTTATAATGATGAACTCCTTCTTGGTCTTCAATTAATCTAGATGTTGATTCTGGACGAAGTAAAACCCTTTGAATTTTTCCATCAAGTGTAATGAATACTAAATAAGGGACATCCACTTTTGAGATATTATAGTTAAAAATTGCATCACTATAAGCTCTATAAACAGGAATTTTTAAAGGTATTATCTTTTTAGCCTCTTGAACCTCTTTCCCATCAGATTTAGATAGTAAAACTGCCATAAATTCAACTTTATCTTTATATTTTTCATATAAATTGTTCATTTCAGGTAAAAAGTAGTAAGTTCCTGTTCTATCTCCAATAGCCCAGAATATTATTACTACAGGTTTCCCTTTTTTTAATATATCTTTGAGGTGATACTCTCTACATCTTTTTTTCAGTTCTCCATTTTTTTTGTAATATATATCTGTTGGATAGTATATACATTCTTCCCCTAAAAATGTAAAATCTGGAGCTTTTTTACCTATAAGTTTTCCTTCTTCATATGCAAAAGAAAAGGTTGAAATAAGTAAAATCAAGTATGTAATTATTCTCATTTATTGTCTCCTTAAATAGCTTGTGAAAATCTTTTTTCTTTCTTCGCCATTGTGTATATATCAAAATTTACTGCTATGTTTCTAATAAGTAGTCTTCCTGCAGGTGTTATATCTACTGTATCTTCATAGATTTTTAATAATCCGTCTTGTTCCTGCTCTTTTAGTCTTTCTAACTCTTCTGCAAAGTATTCATCAAAATTTATATTATACTTTTCTTCAATCTCTCCCTTATAAAGTTGGAAATGAGACATTAATCTCATTATCACATCTCTTCTTATAATATCATCTTCATTTAGTTTTACTCCTCTTAAAGTAGGAATTTCTCCTCTTTCTATTGGTTCATAGTAATCTTTTAAAGTTTTTGCATTTTGTGCATAAGCATCGTATAACATACTTATTGAAGTTGCTCCAAAACCAATAAGCTCTGCTTCTGCGTGGGTTGTGTATCCTTGAAAGTTCCTGTGTAATGTTCTTTTTCTTTGTGCTACAGCAAGCTCATCATCAGGTTTTGCAAAGTGATCCATTCCTATAAAGATGTATCCTGCTTTTGTTAGTTTATCTATTGTCATTTTTAATATTTCAAGCTTTTCTTCAGGTGGTGGAAGAGTAGATGGGTCTATCATTCTCTGAAGTCTTTTTAGCCAAGGAACATATGCAAAATTGAAGTTTGCAATTCTATCTGGATTAAGCTTTATGGTTTTTTCTACTGTATCTGTAAATGTTTCAAGTGTCTGATAAGGAAGTCCATAGATTAAATCTATATTTACACTTTCAAAGTTTGCTTCTCTAATCCATTTCATAACATTAAATATCATTTCTTCTGGCTGAATTCTATTTACTGCCTTTTGGACTTTTGGATTAAAATCTTGTATTCCAAAACTTATTCTATTAAAACCAAGTTCCCTAAGTAAAAAAATTCTATCTCTATTTACATGTCTTGGGTCTATTTCTATAGAAATTTCAGCATTCTCATCAAAATCAAATCTTTTCTTTATTTCATTAAAAAGCTTAACAGTTTGGTCATCTTCTAAATAGTTAGGTGTTCCTCCTCCCCAATGTAGTTGGACTATCTTTCTATCTTTATCTATATACTTTGAAAATATATCCATTTCTTTATATAAATGCTCTAAATACGGATTAGAAACTTCCTTCCTTCTTGTGATAATTACATTACATCCACAAAAATGACATGCAGACTCACAAAAGGGTATATGAAAATATAAAGACAATGGAGTTTTTCTTTCATTTGACTGGATAAGCTTTTGTTTAAAGTCTTCTGCTGTAAACTCTTCTGTAAATTCCTGTGCTGTTGGATAACTAGTATATCTTGGAGCAGGTTTAGCATACTTTTTTATCAAATCTATATCAAACTTAACATCTTGCGGTAAAACAGACATTTTATTATCTCCATATATTTAATAGCTAGAAATATACTATACATTATTTTGTCAATCTTGCAAGAAGGATTTTCTAAAAGGAAAAATTGGGAAATCCCCCCTATTAACAATAAATAATCATCGATTTAAAATCTTCATTGCATTTTTTATAATATTTTCAACAGTAAATCCAAATTTTTCCATTAATACACTTCCTGGTGCTGACACACCATAATCTTCAAGTCCTATTATAATTGCATTTTCTCCAACTATATCTTTCCAACCAGTTTTTACTCCTGCTTCAACAACAACTTTAGGAATATCTTTAGGTATAACTTTATTTTGATATTCTTTATTCTGTTCAAAAAATAGTTCCCAAGATGGCATAGAAACTACATTTGCTTTTATCCCTTTTTCTTTAAGTTTTTCCGATGCTTCCAAGCATAAATAAACCTCTGACCCAGTTCCAATTAAAACAATATCTGGATTTTCATACTCAACCAATAAATAAGCTCCTTTTTCTACACCATCTCCTATTGGATATTTAGACTTATCTATAACAGGTACATTTTGCCTTGTTAAAACAAGTATTACTGGCTTTTTCCTTTTTATCGCTATTTCCCATGCTTTCACAGTTTCATTAGCATCTGCAGGTCTTAATAAAGTTATATTTGGCATAATTCTAAATGCCATTAAATGTTCAATAGGTTGATGTGTAGGCCCATCTTCCCCAACGCCAATACTATCATGGGTAAATATAAATATAGAATGAATATTCATTAATGCGGCAAGCCTTATAGATGCTCTCATATAGTCTGTAAACACAAAAAATGTAGCTCCAAATGGTATTAAACCGCCGTGTAAAGCCATTCCATTTACAATTGCTCCCATAGCATGTTCCCTAATTCCAAAGTGTATATTTCTGCCTGAAGGATTATTACAGTAAAAATCACCTTTTCCTTTTAAAACCACTTTGTTTGAAGAAGCTAAATCTGCAGAGCCACCAATTATATTAGGTAGCCTATCTACAAGTTTATTTAAGACTTCTCCTGATGCTGACCTTGTTGCAATAGATTTCCCTGCTTCAAACTGTGGCATATCATTAAATAAATCTTCTGGAAACTCCCCATTTATCCATTTTTTAAACTCTTTAGCTAACTCTGGATAGGCTTTTTCATATTCTTTAAATAGATTATTCCATTGATTTTCAAGCTCTTGTCCTTTATCTATAGCTTTTCTAAAGTGATTTAAAGCTTCTTCAGGAATGTAAAAAGTTTTATCTTCTGGAAAACCTAAAGCTTTTTTAGTAGCTCTTGCTTCTTCTTCTGATAAAGGTGCTCCGTGAACTGCAGGATTATCTTGCTTTGGAGAGCAACAACCAATGTGAGTTTTTACCCTTATTAAAGATGGTTTTTCCTTTTCATCTTGTGCTGCTTTTATTGCTCCGTAAACTGCTTCTAAGTCATTACCATCTGGAACTGTAATTACATGCCAACCTGCAGCCTTAAATCTAAGTTCAATATCTTCATCCCATGCTATATCTGTTTTTCCATCTATTGTAATCCCATTATCATCATATATATAAATAAGTTTTCCAAGTTTTAATCTTCCTGCTAATGCTGCTGCTTCATAAGAAATTCCTTCCATTAAATCTCCATCAGAAACAATAGCATATGTATAATGGTCAACTATATTAAATCCATTTCTATTAAAGTAGCTAGCCATATAACATTCTGCTATTGCCATACCTATACCCATTCCAAAACCTTGTCCAAGTGGTCCTGTTGTTGCTTCAACTCCCGGAGTATGTCCATATTCAGGATGGCCGGGAGTTTTACTTCCCCATTGTCTAAATCTTTTTAATTCTTCTAAAGGTAAATCGTATCCATAAAGATGAAGTAGTGAATATAAAAGAGCAGAAGCATGACCAGCAGAAAGAATAAATCTATCCCTATTAAACCAATTTGGGTTTTTAGGGTTATGCCTTAAAAACTTATCCCACAAAACATAAGCAACTGGGGCAACTCCAAGGGGCATTCCTGGATGTCCAGATTTAGCAGTTTGAACTTGGTCTAAAGATAAAACTCTAATTGTGTTAATACATAATTTGTCAATATCAGAAAAGGTATTAAGTGACATTGAAAATACCTCAAGGTTAGTAGATAAAATTATTTTAACATCAAGCTTTTAATCGTGTGTATGTCTATCCCTGAAAAGTAGTTTTATAGGAGATTTTTCTAAGCCTAATAGTTTCCTTAAATTATTTTCTAAATATTTAATATAACTTTCTTTAAAACCTTCGGGATAGTTTACAAACATTAAAAAGCAAGGGGGTTTACCCTCAAGTTGTGTCGCATAATATATTTTAAGTGGTTTTCTCCTGTAAGTTGGTGGTGTTTGAAAAGATAAAAGCTGTTTTATAGCTCTATTTAATTTACCTGTTGATATTCTTTTCCATACTTGCTGATAGACTTCATCAATTTCTTTTAATAGTTTATCTATACCCTTTTTCCTTTTAGCTGAAACTAAAACAATAGGTGCATATGGTAAAAAATAAAGTCTTTCTCTAACTTGTTTTATCAAAGCATTTATAGCTTCTTTCTTGTTTGGAATAGTATCTATTTTGTTTATAGCTATAACCACAGGTTTATAGTATCTTTGTGCAAGATGGGCTATTTTCTGGTCTTGTTCTGTTGCCCCTTGATTTGCATCTATAACATGGACAATAACATCTGCCTTTTTTATAGCTTCTAAAGTTCTACCTACACTAAAAAACTCAACTCCATATTCCACTTTTGATTTTTTCCTAAGACCTGCCGTATCTAAAAATCTATACTTTTTACCGTTTATCTTTAAAAGTGTATCTACTGTATCCCTTGTTGTTCCCGGAATATTAGAAACTAAAGCCGTTTCTTCTCCTGTAATTGCATTAAGTAATGAAGATTTTCCAGCGTTTGGTTTTCCTACAATTGCAACTTTTATCTCATCTGTTTTTTGTTTTTCTTCCTCTTTTAATTCTTCTTTTCCAGCTTTAATCTCATAATCAGGAATATCATCAACCACTGCATCTAGTAGGTCAGCTACACCATTTTTTTGTATAGTTGATATAGGGAAAACCTTATCAAATCCAAGTTCGTAGAATTCATAGATTAAATTCTCTTGAGACGGATTATCTATTTTATTAACAGCTATATATACAGGTTTCTTTGTTTGATGTAATAATTTTGCAACATCTTTATCTGCTTCTGTTAAACCTGTTCTTGAATCAACTACCAGTATAAAAGCATCTGCATCATCTAGTTCTTTTTCTACTTGCTTTTTTATGTAAGGTGCAAATTGGTCTTTATCTGTATCTATATATCCCCCTGTATCTACAATTTCAAAAGGTATTCCTTTCCATTCAGCAGTTGATATTAATCTATCCCTTGTAATTCCCGGAATATCTTCAACTATAGCTTTTCTTTTACCTACTATCCTATTAAATAAAGATGATTTTCCAACATTTGGTCTTCCAACAATCGCAACTCTATACATAAAATTCCCCTTTCTGGTTTTTTTAGGTTTGAAAAAGTTATATCAATGTATAAATTATTCAAGTTATAATATAAATAATAGAGGTGAAATATGAAGTATATATATTTATATATGATAACACTTTTAACTATTTCTTTTTCGTTTGCATTTGAACATATAGATGCTAAAACTTTTGCAAAATTAATGAAAGAAAAAGATATAATTATTTTAGATGTTAGAACTCCCAAAGAGTTTGCAGAAGAAGGTCATATAAAAGGTGCAAATCTAATACCTGTTCAACTATTTAGGTATATATATTTAGAAGGACTAAGAGAAAAAAAGTCTTAGTTTACTGCAGAAGTGGTAATAGAAGTATAATAGCTTCTAAAGCATTGGAAAATATGGGAATAAAAAATGTTTACAACCTAAAAGGTGGTATTTTGGAGTGGAAAAAAGCAGGCTTACCTGTTGAGAAAGGATTTAAGTAAGCCTTTTTGTAAATAAAAATATTATCCATACACAAGCTATAACAAAACATATCTCAAAAGCTAAAAAAGAAAGTAGTTTTAATATATAAAATTTAGTTGATATATAAACTATCAAAAAATTAGAAATTATATTTAATATTCCAGAAACAAAAAATATAAAAGCAAAAATAAATACCTTTAAGTTTACCTTAAAAAAGTAAAATAGATGAAGAATAATAAAAACTGTTAAAGAAATTGCTAAAAAATGGGGAAATGCAACTTCTACAACTCCAAGTAGGCTTTTATTTAATGGCTGATTTAAAGTTTCTATAGGATATTTAACAAAAAATAGATAAATTCCAGAAATAACTTGAATAAAACAAACTATTCCAAAAAGTATTGCTAGTATCGATATTGCTCTCATTTTATTTTTCCTGTTAAAAATGCAAAAAGATTTATAGTATTAATACCAAAAGCTAAAAATATAAATCCAATAAAAGAAATAAAATAGGTATAACTAAAAAAATTTAGTCCAAATCTTACTGCAAAAATTGAGAAAATATATGTAATATAAAAAATAAATAAAATCATACTTACATAAATTTTAACTTTATCAGGTAGGTTAACCCTTATAAAAATTGACAGCAATGTAATAAATAAAATAATAGAAAGAAAACTCTCTATATGTATAGCCTCAATAATTGCTTCTATTGATTTTGGTTCTAGAAATTCTTCAGGATTACCTTGTAAAGCTAAGATAATATCTTCTGGAAATAATTCATTTGTTAAGTATTTAAATAAAGTGTATAAGGATAAAAAAGGATAAATAGCTAAAGAAAATAAAACAACCAAAAAATTTATATAAACTGCCTTTTTATGCTGAACAACAAATCTCATTTAAACTAGCCCCTTTAATTAGGATTAAATTATTAAATAATTTTAACTTCGTTCCTTTTAATAAGTTTTTACATAATAACTTTATAATTAGTAAAAAATATGACAAAAAATAATAAAACATCATAAAAATTAAAGTTTTATTATCCTATATTATACTTCAAATTGAAATTGAGACTAAATTTCAAAAATGGATAATAAAGGTAGTGGAAAATCTAATACGTTTAAAAATTACATAAATTTATTTTCCAAAAGGGTGAAAAAATGACAATTACAATAATTGGAGGAATTCATAAATTAAAAAAAGATTATGAAAAGATCTGCAAGGAGAAAAATCTTAAACCCAAATTTATACTAGACAATCATCCTAATTTAAAGGATATTTTGAAAAATTCTGATGCTATAGTAATTATTACATCAAATATTAACCATAACACAGCCAAAACAGCAAAAGCTGTTTCAAAAGGAATGGGAATTCCCCTATTTTTATGTCATAAAGGTAGCATAAGTTCCTTAAGAAAAATTCTAGAAGATTGTAAAAACTGTATTTATAAAAAACAATGTGAATTTTATAGTATTTCAAAAAATGTTAATGATGCTTAAGTTTATTCATTTTCCTGCTACTACTAATCCTACTAATTGCCTGCATATAGCAGGCTTTTTTACATAGCCCTTTTAAGTTTCATAGAGAAAAAATTAGTATTTTATCAAACTATCTATAATAGATTTATCTACAGGAGTAATATCCTCAATTTTTAGATTTTCTTCTAAATGTTGTTTTTTACTCATCCCTATTAAAGCAGTCCCAACTCCGGGAGTACTTCTAACAAACTGTATAGCTGCTAAAACTTGCGAATTTACTCTTAGGAGTTTAGCAACTTCTTCAGGAATTTTCCCTAAAATTCTAGTTTGCATAATAGATGCACTTGTATATGTGTAAATTCCAAGTTTTTGACAAGCCTCAAATGTTGAAACATATTCACCATCTAAAAGTTGATTTTTTAAGAAATAAGCTTCTGGCATAGCCATATTATAAGGAAGTTGAATAAATCTAAAATGGTGATTTTCTCCTCCTACTTCCATAGCCATATCGTAAATATCTTTTAATGATAAATACTGTCTATTATCTAGAGAAACTCTAAAACCACTCCATGTAGCAAGGCCATAATATTTTAATTTTCCTTCCTTTACTTTCCCTTCTAACAGTCTAAATACAACTTTCAACTTTTTGTAAAAATTATCTTTATCAAAATTCAAAAGTTGGTCTTCTGGATTATGTAGGAAATAAACATCTATATAATCTGTAGATAAATTTTTAAGGCTTGTTTCAAATACCCAATCTATATATCTAGCAGTTATTACATTTCCTGTTTGAGTTATATCATCTGGAGAAATTATACCTTTACCAAGCATTTCTTCTTTAAACCATCTGGCTGGTTCTTTAGCTTCCGGAGGAGGAGTTATATATCCACCTTTTGTAGAAATAACAACTTTATTTCTATCAATTTCATTTAATATTTTTCCTATTACCCTTTCACTTTTCATTCCTCTATAGTTAATAGCAGTATCTATAACATTAATTCCCTTATATATTCCTAATTTTATAGTTTCATAATAATTATTGTCTGTTTCTTCATCTGTATTTCCAAGATAAGTTCCAATACCTATTTCAGAAAGTTTATAGTTTAAAAACTCTTTATATCTCATTTGTATCTCCTTTTTATTGTATAATTATCTGTATAATCACTAATTTAAAAATCTCAATGGAAAGTATAACAAGACTACTAAACAAATTTGATGTTTCTTATCATGAACTAAAGTTAAAGTTAAATTTAGTAAAACTAAAAAGGTTTGAAATAAATCAAATGGAAATTACACCCATTAGTTATACCTATGATAAATTTATATACTCTGGCAAATATTTTTATTTTATTAAAGAACTAATACCTTATAAATATCATTATTTAGTAGAAATTGAAAAACCTTTAGCTATAATAACAAATTCTAAAATAAAAGCGTTTGTATCTAACATACCTATATTCTTTGTAGAAAAACCAATTAATGAAAAAAAATTAACTTTTGAGATAAAAGAAAAAATCTTGCAAAAAAAATTTAGGATTTATTTTTTTAATTTTGGATATGGATATAGATTTATAAACATTTTCACGCCTATTTTGGAAAAAAGAAATATAAATATTTTCTCTGAAATATTAAAAAAACTAAAAACTATTAATTATCCACGGGGATACAGAGTTAGATTTATATTTTTAGAAGAAAATAATAAGACATTTATTGAAAAAATTTACAAAGAATATTTCAAAGATGCGCATTTTAATGTTTTAATTGATGAAACAGGTTTTGGGTTTGAAAAACTAATTTATAAAACAAATGCTTATATTCATTTAAATAAAGAAATGTTAAATATAATTAACAAACATCTAAATGTTCACTATAAAACAGAAAATATCTTTGAAAATTTAAAAATACCTAACTTAATATGGTTCAAAAGTATTGAAAAAAACCCTTATATAGATACATCTCAAGATGTAGCAAAAAATATTTTTGGTTGTATAAATTTTCTGGCAAAGGAACTAGAATGAAGGACTTACTTATAAGAGGAATAGTAGCATTAGCGATATTATCTATACCTTTTTTTGAAAAAACAGACATAGATAAATTAATATACATTCTCCCTATAGCATATTTATTCTCTGTATATTTTATTAAAGACTTATCTAAATATTTCCTAGTTTTCACAGACGTTATTTTCTTTCTATTTGTAGTATATATAACATACAATCCTATATTAGCTATTTTCTTTTTTCCATTGTTTGTCTCTTATATAGAAGAAAAAAAACATACTTTTACATTTCTAATTGCAGGATTAATTACTTCTTCATATAGTTTTTATGTCTCAGAATACGTAGAATTTTCAAGCTTACTGTTTTGGCTAACTACAAGTGTTTCTATTGTTTTAATAACTAGATTTATTGAAAAACTAAAAGTTAATTTAAAACAAAAGGAAGAAGAAATATCTCAAAAAATAAATGAAATATCTAAATTAAAAGAAAAAATATATCCAATAAAAATTGAAAGTTTAGACAGAGTATCTTTTGAAGATAAAAAGAAATCTATATTCCTCTTAAACCAAATTCTAAATACATCATCTGTTGCTTACTTTGATATAAATTCACAAAAATGTATATATACACAAGAGGAAATATGTAATAAAGAAATTTTGAAGTATGTTAATAATGATTTTGGAAAGATAAAAATAGATAAAGGGATAATAATTTTTATAGTTGAATACACTAATAAAAGTCCTACAGGAGTATACTTTTTCTTTTATAAAGATGAGAAAGTAGAAGATAATATTTATAACTTTATATTTCTAAAAGAAAAATTAAATAGCTAATAAGCCTTTAATTTATAAGCTAATCCAAGAAGAGAATTAACTAGAAAAATTTGTAAAAAAATGGCTCGTACTACCTGCAGGAATCAGAGATATTCAAGAAATTGCTGGTAAAATGCAAGAACAAGAAATATCAAAAGAATATAGAAAACTTAT
>DTZN01000277.1 GCA_012961365.1 Hydrogenothermaceae bacterium | reverse complement strand
TCCAAATTAGATTTTGTTATATAATTATATTAATATATTTTTTTATAAAAATTATATTACTTATTTTAATAATCCTAATTATCTACCAAAAAAATTTTTTTTGTCAAGTAATTTTTAGGAACATTATGATGAAAATCATTTCAAATGATAAAATTAAAATTTATATTAAAATTAAGATTTAAACATGTAATTTTAAAAGCATCCCCCTCCCTCCCCCTCCATTTCCTGCGGGTTCGCCCCTAGAAAGCGACCCGCCTTTTTATTTTCTATTTATAAAATGGCAAAATCCTATAGCAATAGCATCTGCTTCATCTGTAGAATTTAACCTCAAATTAAAAATTTTCTCAACCATTTTTAGAACAGATAATTTATCAGACCAACCATATCCAGTTATTGCATTCTTTACCTGTTGAGGTGTGTATTCAAAAATTGGTATATTATACATAGAAGATAAAAGTAAAATTATTCCTCTAACTTCCCCCAATCTTATTAATGATTGAGGATTTTTTCCGTAAAACGATGCTTCTAACGCCAATTCTTTGGGATTGTATTTATTTATAATTTTTTCTAGTTCTAGATAAATTTTTTTCAAATTTTCTGGTCTTTTATTTGATTTTATTACCCCTGAAATTATGTAAGTAGGGAAATTTTTAGAAGAAAAATCAAAAACAGAAAACCCGGTTTTATAGTTTCCCGGGTCTATACTTAAAACTATCATTACGCAAGTTTAGACATCAATTCATCTGACATTTCAAAGTTTGAATAAACCTTTTGAACATCATCTTGGTCTTCTAAGGCTTCTAGTAATTTCATTAATTTTTCTGCAGTTTCTTGGCTTTTTACTTCAACAGTGGTTGTTGGTATTTTTGTTAGCTCTGCTTTTTCTATTTTCAAACCTTCCTTCTCAAGATTTTCTTTAACTGCATATAAATCTGTTGGTGCAGTTCTAATTTCATAGTAGTTTTCATCGTCCATAATTACGTCTTCAGCTCCAGCTTCTATTGCTTTTTCAAAAATAGTTTCTTCATCTAAATCCTCTTTTGATACTAGAATAATTCCTTTATCTTCAAACATAAAAGATACACAACCAGAAGCTCCTAAATTCTCTCCATGTTTTGAGAATATGTGTCTTATCTCTCCAGTTGTTCTATTTCTGTTATCTGTTAAACATTCAACAATAATTGCAACCCCTTCAGGTCCATAACCTTCATAAGATACTTCTTCATAAGTGACACCTTCTAACTCTCCTGTTCCTTTTTTTATAGCCCTTTCTATATTTTCAGCGGGCATGTTATGTTGTTTTGCTTTTTCTATTGCCATTCTAAGTCTTGGGTTAAATTCAGGGTCTCCTCCTCCTTCACGAGCAGCAACAGTTATTTCTCTAATTAACTTTGTAAATACTTGACCTCTTTTTGCATCCATTTTAGCTTTTTTATGTCTTATATTATGCCACTTACTATGTCCAGCCATTTACTACAAACCTCCTAGAATTTAAGATATATTATTCTACTATGATATATAACCTTTATAAACAGCTTTCAAGTGCTTATGGAGAGCAAAATTGGTGGCCTTTGAGTGGATATATGAATAAATTTGATGAAGTTTTTATTGGAGCTATTTTAACCCAAAACACTTCATGGAAAAATGTTGAAAAAGCTTTAGAAAACTTAATAAATGCAAAAATTTTATCTTTAAGAGATATTTTAAACACTGATAATAATGTTTTAAAAGCCCTTATAAAACCAGCTGGTTTTTATAATTTAAAGGCAGAAAGATTAAAAGAATTTGCAAAAGCTGTTAGCAAAGTTAGCAAGGAGGAAATCGATAGAGACTTTCTTTTATCTATAAAAGGTGTTGGTAAAGAAACAGCAGATACAATACTTCTTTACGGTTTAGACAAACTCACATTTGTTGTGGATGCTTATACAAAAAGACTTTTTTATAGGCTTAAAATTATCAAATATGAAAAAATTAATTATGATGAACTAAAAACTTTAATTGAAAATAATATTCCTAAAAATTTAGAACTCTATAAAGAATATCATGCCTTAATTGTTAAACATTGTAAAAATCTATGTAAAAAGAAACCTCTTTGTGATAAATGTTTTTTAAAAGATTGGTGTTATAATAAACAAAACTAAAGTTTAAACTTATAACAATGGAAAAAAAACAATATTCAGAATTTGGATATAAAGTTTTTTTTAAATTAAAACCTGCTTTAAAGAAGATTTTAAGAATAAAAGCAAAAGGTTTAGAAAATTTTCCTAAAGAAAGTGGTTTTATAATTGCGTCAAATCATAGAAGCCATTTAGACCCTCCTGTTGTAAATATAATAGCTCCTGTTCCTGTCATATTTTTAGCTAAATCTGAATTATTTAAAATTCCTGTTTTTGGATGGTTTATAAAAAAAGCTGGAGCTATTCCTGTAGAAAGAAACAAAAAAAGTGGAAATAAATCTTTAATAAAAGCATTAAAACTATTAAAAGAAGGTTATACCATAGGCGTTTTTCCTGAAGGAACAAGGGCAAAACCAAAGGAATTTTTAAAACCTAAAGCAGGCATAGGACTTTTAATATCTAAAGCTAAAGTCCCTGTTGTGCCTGTTAGAATTGAAGGAACAGATGATATTTTCCCTCAAAATAGCAAAATTCCTAAAATTGGTAAAACACCTATTTATGTAAATATAGGAAAACCTATAATTTTTGATGAGAATTTAGAATATGAAGAAATTGCAAATAAAATTATGGAAGAGATAAAAAGACTATAGGAATTATTTAAATTTAAGGTATTTATTTTATTATGAGCTATTCCCTGTTTTAGAAAGGTTGTTAAAATTATTATCTATTAATATAAAAATTAAAATATGAGGTTGTAAATATGGCTCAAGTAATATTAGCAGAAAGCGCAGGCTTTTGCTTTGGTGTGAAAATAGCAGTAGATATGGCAAAAGAAGCTGGAAAAAAATATGGTGGAGCGTGGACTGATGGTCCTATAATACATAATAAACAGGTTGTAAGTTTTTTAGAAAGTTTAAATGTTAAAGAGTTAAAAGAAAACCAACGCCTTAAAGCAGGAGAAACAGTTTTAATACGTTCCCATGGAGTTCCTCCAAAAGAAGAAAGAAGATTAAAAGAAGCTGGTGTTAATGTTATAGATGCAACTTGTCCTTTTGTAAAAAAAGTTCATGAGAAAGTAAGACAACTGGTTAAAGAAGGCTATTTTGTAGTAATAATTGGAGAACATGGGCACCCTGAAGTTATAGGCATTCTAGGACATCTAGAGGAAGCAGGAGGAGAAGGAATTGTTGTTTCAAGTAAAGAGGAGCTTATAAAAAATATTCCACATAAAAGGAGAATAGGAATAGTTGCCCAAACTACACAAAATGAAGATTTCTTTAGAGAAGCAGTTGGATATATAGCAGAAAACACAGAAGAAGTAAAAATTTTTAACACAATTTGCGATGCAACCTCTGTAAGACAGGAGGAAGTAAAAAAGTTAGCCCCTAAAGTTGACGTAATGATAATTATAGGTGGAAAACATAGTGGAAATACAAATAGACTTGCACAAATATCTAAAGCGTTAAATCCAAACACCTACCATATAGAAAAAGCAGACGAATTAGATAAAAAATGGTTTGAAAATGCCGATAAAATAGGAGTAAGTGCCGGTGCTTCAACACCAGATTGGATAATTAATGAGGTTGTAGAAAAAATTAAAGAAATGACAGGGTAAAATTTAATGGAAGACCAAAGGGTAAATATACTTGTTGATTCGTTTAGGAAAGCTACATCTGAAGGGTTAACTATTGAAGGCATTTTACTTGTTATCTTTATCTTTTTTTTTATTACCTTAGCCCTAACCTTAGGAAACTATATTAAAAAAGCTTTATCTATAAAAAGACAAAAATCTCACTTTATAAAAACCGTTGTAGATTTAGGTCTTACAGAAAAAGAAGGAGAAATTTTATGGGAATATTCAAGAAAATTAGATAGAGACCCATACCTTTCTCTAGAAGTTAAAGCAACTTTTGAAAAGATAATTGATGAATATATAAAAGAAAATCCTGACTTTGATGAGAATATGATAAGAACTATGAGAAGGCTATTAGGTTTTGATAGTATTCCTCCTTTTATGCCAATAGTTTCAACTAAAGATATAGAAATTTTTCAAAATGGGACCCTATTATTTGAAGGGAGAAGTTATCCAGTTGCTTTAACAGATAAAGATGAGCTTTATATGTATTGGTCTGTTCTTGAGGGAAATCCTCCTATAAAAGAAGGTCAAACTGTAAAGATTACATTTTTAAGGCAAGAAGATGCTATTTATATGTTTGAAGGAAAAGTTATAGAAACATTTATAGATATGGGAAGAAAAGTTATAAAAATTCCTCATACATTTAATTTGGTTAGAAATCAAAGAAGAAGAGATATAAGAATAAAAGTTGA
>DTZN01000276.1 GCA_012961365.1 Hydrogenothermaceae bacterium | reverse complement strand
TTAAAACCAAAAGAGCTGAAAAAAGAGAAAATGGAAACTCTTCTAGCTGTCGCTCGTGCATCTCGCCATAAACCTAGAGTCATTCACCTAAGCCACAAAAAAATAAAACTATAAAGTTCCTTTGCCAGCCAGTAAATATAATACAGCCATTCTTATAGCAACACCATTCTCTACTTGCTGAAGAATAATAGAATGATCTGAATCTGCAACATCTGAATCAATTTCTACTCCTCTATTCATTGGTCCAGGGTGCATTATTACAATTTTCTTATTTAGTTTGTCTAGCATTTCTTTTTTTATACCAAAAGCTATATTGTATTCTCTAAGGCTTGGTATATATTTAATATCTTGTCTTTCCAACTGAATTCTTAAAACATTAGCCACATCACACCATTTTAAAGTGTCTTCAATATCATAAGAAACTTCTACACCTAGCGAAGGCATATATTTTGGAATTAATGTTGGTGGACCACAAACTCTAACATTTGCTCCAAGTTTTTGTAGACAATAAATATTAGAAATTGCTACTCTAGAATGTTTTATATCTCCAAAAATAGCAATATTCTTTCCTCTTAAATCACCTATTTTTTCTCTCATAGAAAAAGCATCTAAAAGTGCTTGAGTAGGATGTTCATGAGTTCCATCACCAGCATTTATTATTTGAGCATCAATATGTTTTGAAAGTAGTATGTGTGCTCCAGGATTTGGATGGCGCATTACAATAATATCTACTTTCATTGCCAAAATATTATTAACAGTATCTATAAGCGTTTCTCCTTTTTTTGTAGAAGAAGCTGAAGCCGAAAAATTTATAATGTCTGCAGAAAGTCTTTTTTCTGCAAGTTCGAATGATGTTCTTGTTCTTGTAGAATTTTCAAAAAATAAATTTGCTATGGTTATATCTCTAAGAGATGGTACTTTTTTAATTTTCCTTTGTAGAACTTCTTTAAATTGAGTAGCGGTTTCAAATATTAGATTTATGTCTTCTTCAGTTATGAATTCTATACCTAATAAATGTTTTTGACTTAATAAACTCATTTTGTTTTTTTAAATTTCAGTAATCCAAACTTTATCTTCTTTATCTTGTTCTTGCCATTCTACTTTTACTTTTTCATCTACTATCGAGTCTATAGACAAGCCTACATATTTTGCTTTTATCGGCAAGTCTCTATGTAGCTTTCTGTCTATAAGAACCAAAAGTTCTACATCTTTTGGTCTTCCAAAAGACAATAATGCATCTAAAGCGGCTCTTATTGTTCTACCAGAATACAATACGTCATCAATTAGAAGTACTCTTTTGTTTTCTATTGAAAAATCAAGTTCTGTTTGCTTTGGTGTAAGTATTTTGTTAGATCCAAAATCATCTCTATGAAATGTAATATCTAATTTGCCAAAATTTGCGCATTTTATATTTTCTAAATCTTGCAAACGATTATAAATTCTTTTGGCTAAATTAATTCCTCTTGGTTGAATTCCTATGATTACAGTTTCAGAAAAATTTCTATTGTTTTCAATAATTTGATAACAAAGTCTATTTATTACTAAATTAAATTTTGTTGTATCTAATATAACTCTAGGATTCATATTTGCGAAAATAAACTAATTATTAAAATCTTTACAATGATATTGTTTTATTTTAATTTATCTAATGCTTCTTTAATTCTTTTTGCTGCTTCCCTTAATTCTTTTTCAGAAGCGGCATAAGACAATCTTAAACACTTATCATCTCCAAAAGCTTCACCACCAACAGTTGCTACATGAGCTTCTTCTAAAAGATATTCTACTACATCTGTAGGACAAGTTATTTTATAATTTTTAAAAGTTTTACCAAAATATGAGCTTACATCTGGAAAAAAATAAAATGCTCCTTCAGGTAAATTTAGTTTTAAACCATCAATATTTTTCAATAAACTCAAAAATAAATCTCTACGTTTCTTAAATGAATCTCTCATTTTTAACGAAGGTGATAAATCTGTTTCTAAAGCAAATTCTGAAGCTTTTTGTGCTATTGAGTTTGCTCCAGAAGTAAATTGTCCTTGAAGTTTGCCACAGGCTTTTGCTAACCATAAAGGTGCTCCCATGTAGCCAATTCTCCATCCAGTCATAGCAAATCCTTTTGCCATTCCATTTACAGTAATTACTTGGTCTTTAATATTTTCTAAACTCCCTATACTAAAATGTTTTTTACCTGTAAAGTTAATGTGTTCATAAATTTCATCTGAAATAACCAATAATCTAGGATGCTTTTTTATTACTTTAGATAATGCAATTAATTCTTCTTTAGAATAAAGTGACCCAGTAGGATTGCAAGGTGAACTAAATATTATTAAACGTGATTTGTCAGTAATCTTAGCTTCTAATTCTTCTGCACTTATTTTAAAATCATGTTCTATAGATGTTTTTACCGCAACAACTTTTGCTCCAGCCATAATAGCAATACCTTCATAACTAACCCAATAAGGAGCTGGTAATATTACTTCATCTCCTTTGTTTACAGAACACAAAACTATGTTGGCTAGTGTTTGTTTTGCTCCAGTAGAAACAACAATCTGATCTATTGTAAAATCTATATTATTATCTTTTTTAAACTTTTTTACAATTGCTTCTCTAAAAGATACTAAACCAGGTATTGGTGTGTATCTTGTATATCCATCATCAATAGCTTTTTTTGCAGCGTCTTTAATGTGTTGTGGTGTGTCAAAATCTGGCTCTCCAAGAGTTAGACTTATTATATCAATTCCTTGACCTTTTAAATCTCTAGCTTTTTGTGCCATTGTTATTGTTGCTGAAGCAGGAATTCTGTTTATTAAATCGGAAGTTTTCATGGTTTACTTATTTATTTACAAAGATAC
>DTZN01000275.1 GCA_012961365.1 Hydrogenothermaceae bacterium | reverse complement strand
AATTGGTTTTACAACAACTCTATCATAGAGAGGTTTTAATTTTGCCATCCTGCGTCCTCCTCACTTTTTATTTTTTTTATTAACATTAAATATTATATTCAATAATAAAAAAAATGCAAGTATTTCACATAAAAAATATGATTGATATAAACTAAGATTTACCTCATTTTCTAAGGATACATTCGTAGGATAAAAGAAATGTTATAATTTTTTTATAAAATTTTTTTTAGGAGATTTCCTTTGAAGCACGAAGGAATTGTAATCTTAGATTTTGGTTCCCAATATACACAATTAATAGCAAGAAGAATAAGAGAAGCTAATATTTATAGTGAAATTCTTCCTTTTAATGTTTCCATTGAAGAAATAAAAAAGCATAATCCGAAAGGAATTATATTTTCTGGAGGTCCTTCATCTGTTTATGAACCTGATGCTCCAAAACCAGATAAGAAAGTTTTTGAGTTGGGATTACCTATACTTGGAATATGCTATGGGCTACAGTTAATAACTGACCATTTTGGTGGTAAGGTTGTAAAAGCAGAACGACATGAATATGGTAGAGCAGAGCTTGAGATATTAAACCATGAAGATTTATTCAATAATATTCCAAATAATATACATGTTTGGATGAGCCATGGAGATAGGGTTTTAGAATTACCAGAAGGATTTGAACCAATTGCGAGAACCTATAATGCACCTTTTGCTGCAATCACAAATAAAGAAAAAAAATATGGGGAGTACAGTTTCATCCAGAGGTTTCACATACATACTTAGGAAAAGAAATTCTTAAAAATTTTGCAATTAAAATATGCGGTATAGTTCCTGACTGGACCATGGGTAATTTTATTCATGAAAAAATTGAAGAAATAAAACAACAAGTTGGGAATAAAAAAGCTATTTGTGCTTTATCTGGTGGAGTTGATTCATCTGTTGCTGCTGTTTTAGTCCATAAAGCTATAGGCGATAATTTAACTTGTATCTTTGTAGACAATGGATTACTTAGAAAAGGAGAAAGGGAACAGGTAGAAAAAACATTTAGAG
Organism: Hydrogenothermaceae bacterium; assembly: GCA_012961365.1. Lineage (GTDB taxonomy): Bacteria > Aquificota > Aquificia > Aquificales > Hydrogenothermaceae > Hydrogenothermus. The sequence continues at coordinate 21,714 of DTZN01000275.1, read as the reverse complement.
ATAATTTCCATATTCCTTTAATTGTTATCAACGCTAAAGATAGATTTTTAAATGCTTTAAAAGGCATAACAGACCCAGAAAAAAAGAGAAAAATTATAGGAAACTTGTTTATAGAGATATTTGAAGAAGAAGCTAGTAAACTTCCAAATGTTGAGTTCTTAGTTCAAGGAACTCTCTATCCTGACGTAATTGAAAGTGTATCTGTTAAAGGGCCTTCTGCAGTTATCAAAACTCACCATAATGTTGGTGGTCTCCCTGAAAAAATGAATTTAAAACTCATAGAACCTTTAAGAGAACTTTTTAAAGACGAAGTTAGAAAACTTGGAAAGGAATTAGGATTACCTGATGAAATTGTTTATAGACAACCATTTCCTGGTCCTGGGCTAGCTATAAGAATTATTGGTGAAGTAAATGAGAAAGATTTAGAAATTCTTAGAGAAGCAGACGCAATTGTTGTTGAAGAAGTAAAAAAAGCAGGATTATATAAAGATTTATGGCAATCATTTGCTGTTTTACTTCCAATTAAAACTGTTGGCGTAATGGGGGATTACAGGACATATGAAAAGGTAATTGCAATTAGAACTGTAGAATCTAGCGATGGAATGACTGCTGACTGGGCAAGACTTCCTTATGAACTTTTAGATAAAATGATGAGAAGAATAATCAATGAAGTAAATGGCGTTAATAGAGTTGTTTTTGATATCACTTCAAAACCTCCGGGAACTATAGAATGGGAATAAGTTTTATTTTATTAAGATAATATTAAAAAAGCTTAGAGGTTATAATTCAAGATGAAAATTGTCAGTGGAATGAGACCAACAGGAAAACTACATTTAGGACACTATCTTGGGGTTATAAAAAACTGGCTAAAATTACAAGAAGAAAATGAATGTTATTTTTTTATAGCAGATTGGCATGCATTAACAAACAAATATAAAGATACGAAAGAGTTAAAAGAAAATATAAAACAAATGATAATAGATTGGCTTGCTTGTGGAATTAATCCTGAAAAAGCTACACTTTTTATTCAATCTGGAGTAAAGCAACATGCAGAACTATCCTTACTATTTTCCATGATTACTCCAAAAAGTTGGCTTGAACTTAACCCTTCTTATAAAGATTTAAAATTTAATTTAATGTATCAATATTTAAAAGACTTTTTACTTGGTAAACAAATAAAAATAAACCAAGCTCCTCCCTCTGAAAGCTATGATGAAGCTTTAAAAAAAGCTACAGGAAAACAAAAAAATAAAATATTTGAGGAATATTTAAGAGAAGCTTTTCATAGAACATTTTATTCCAAAAAAGGTTTAGATTTAGATTATTTAAAAGAAGTTCTTATAAAGTTTGGTATCCAAAAAAAAATAATAGAAGAAGCTATTTCAAATCTAAAAGATGGAGATATTGGTAAAGATATAGATACAGTAGGATTTTTATCTTATCCTGTTTTACAAGCTGCAGACATTCTGATTTATAAAGCTCAAGGAGTTCCTGTTGGTGAAGACCAACTTCCACATATTGAATTAACAAGAGAAATAGCAAGGAGATTTAACAATTTATATAAAGAAATTTTTCCTGAGCCAGAGGCAATTTTAACAGAAGAAGCAAAGCTTTTAGGAATTGATGGTAGAAAAATGTCTAAATCCTATAATAATGCTATTTATTTATCTGACAGTGAAAAAGAAGTAAATCAAAAAGTTCTACAAATGAAAACAGACCCCCAAAGGATAAAGAAAACTGACCCGGGAAATCCTGAAGTTTGCATTGTTTATGATTACCATAAAATTTTTACCAATGATGAAAATCTGTTAAAAGAAATTGATACAAAATGTAAAAATGCAGAAATAGGCTGTGTTGAATGTAAAAAAATCCTTGCAAATAATTTAAATCAATTTTTAACTCCCATTAGGGAAAAAAGGAAAGAAATAGAAAAAGATTTTCCTAAATATGAAAAAATCTTTATTGAAGGAAGCTTAAAATGTAGAGAAATTGCAGAAGAAACAATGAAAGAAGTTAGAGAAGCTATGAATTTATATTATTAAAGGAATGTTATCAATAGTTAAATTTAAAAGTTGCTATTTAGATTTTAACTTTTCAAAGATATGGTAATAAAGAAAATAAGTTTTCATAATAAACATATATCTTGTAAAATAATTGTAAGCTAAAAAATAAAGGAGACAATAATCAAGTGTTTACAAAAATTTCAGAAAGCAAATGGCTGAAAATTATTTTATTCATCACAACATTTGCATTTGTTGGAACTGGTTTTGTTGCTTTAATTGTTTATAAAATATCTGGAAACATAAATGGTGTAGCTCAAGTAAATGGAAAAGATATTTCTTTTCAAGAATTTTTCTTCGAAGTAAATACCATAACTGCATTTTTAGAAAGTCAAGGAATAGATACTGCTCCTTTAAAACAGCAAATATATTCACAAGCTTTACAAAAAGTAGTAAATAGAGAGCTTTTAAACCAATTTGCAGAAGAAGAAGGTATCGTTGCAACTCCAGAGGAGGCAAAAAAAGCTATATCTAAAATGGAAGTTTTCCAAACAGATGGGAAATTTGATTATTCAAAATATCAAACATTTTTATCTAGATTTAATGTATCTCCAGTATTTTTTACTGAATTGATGATGAGAGAATTAACTGTTCAACACATTTCAAATATTGTTAAATCTGGAATATATATAACAGATGAAGAAATTAATAAAGTATTAAACAAATATTTTCAAAGAATATCTGGAAAAATATTTATTATCCAGCCTAAAGTGTCTGTATCGGAAAAAGATTTGAAAGATTACTATGAAAAACATAAAAATGAGTTTATTAAAGAAAAACAAAAGGAAATTGCAATTTATGAGTTTAATACTAAAGATGAAGATGCAATAAAACAAGCACAAGAATTGTTTAAACTACTAAAAACTGGTAAAAAACCTGAAAAAAAACCTGTATTTTCTGGATTTGAGAACCAAATAAAAGGATTTCCAGATAAAGTAAAAAAGGAAGCTAAAGCTATTAATAAAGAAAACAAAATTAAACTAGTAAAAACAAAAGATAAGATATATCTAATTGTATATGCAGGAGAAAAATCTAAATTCAAAACCTTTGAAGATGCAAAAAATGAAATAAAAGCTAAACTAGAAAGAAAGCTTATTTCTAAAAAATTAGAAGAAATTTTAAAATCATTAAGTAAAGAAAAGCTATCTGAAAAAGTATTAAAAGAAAAATTCAATGCTAAAGAAATTAAACTAGAAAATGAAACTTTAAGAAATATCCAATTTAGTTATCGTTTAAAAGAAGAAGATTTAACAAATATAAGAAACACAAATGTTAATAACTTATCTAAGCCAATAAAATCAGGAGATAAAATTGTTATCATAAAAGTTGATGATAAAAAACATATTTCAAAAGAACTTAAAGATAAATTTAAAGATATAAAACCTATACTTTTAGACCAAAAATACAACGATGTATTTTCTATGTTGTTAGATAAACTTCAAAAAGAAGCCAATATTAAGATAAACGAGCAAGTGTTTAGATAATGGAAAAAACGCCTTATGCTTATGAATTTTTATGGCACCAAATAGAAATAGGTTTTAATGGAATAAAGAAAAAGAAATATAAGGAACTTTTGAAAAGGTTCGTATTTGATGAAGATATAAGAAGAAAAATAGAAAAAAGAAATGATTATAGAAGCAGAGATTATGAGGGAGGATTGTTGGAGACAACTGCATCTTTAGTTTCTTTAAGTCTTTGCACATATGATAATTATCCAGAAATAGACATAGACCTTATATTAACTGCTATAATTATGTATGCAATTTGCAAAACATTTACCAAAAAAGAATGTTATGAATTTGTAAAAGATTACTCTGAACTAGTTCCATTTTTGTTCAAAAAACAAAGAAAAAAGCCTTCTTTAGAACTTACTGTTTTTGATGCTTTAATTAAATTTGATGCTAAGATTTTTTTAGCACTTAATAAAAAAAGAAAGAAAAAACAAATAAATTAGAAGCTTGATGATATCTCACTATTCTGTTTTAAAAAATGAGGTTTTAAATTTTTTTGAAAAAAAAGAAACCAATAACGAATATATATTAGATGCTACTCTCGGAGGAGGAGGTCATTCTGAAGCTATATTAGGAAAATTTCCTGATATAAAAATTATTGGAATAGATAAAGATAATTATGCGTTAAACTACGCTAAAGAAAGATTAAAGAAATTTCAAGATAGAATTATTTTTATAAAATCTCCATTTAAAGATATAGATAAAGTCCTAAAGAATTTAAACATAGAAAAAGTTGGTGGAATAATTTTTGATTTTGGAGTTTCCCATTTTCAGCTTAAACTTCCTAGGGGATTTTCTTTTCAAAGAGAAGAACCCTTAGATATGAGAATGGATACTTCCCAAGATTTAGATGCTTATTATGTTGTTAATTACTATCAAGAATGGCAATTAGAAAAAATTCTCAAAGAGTATGGAGAAGAAAAGTTTGCAAAAAAAATAGCGAAAGAAATAATAAAAAGAAGGCAAAAAGGCAAAATAGAAACTACAAAACAACTAGCAGATATTGTTTACAGTGTATATCCACTTAAATTAAGACACAGAAGAATACATCCTGCAACAAAAACCTTTCAAGCAATAAGAATTGAAGTGAATAACGAACTTGAAGAAATAAAAATAGCAATAAGAAAATCTATAGAACTATTAGACAAAGGAGGAATATTACAAGCTATATCTTTTCACTCACTTGAAGATAGAATAGTAAAAAATTTATTTAAAGATGCAAAAAAATTAAAGAAAATTGAAATTTTAACGAAAAAGCCTATTACACCAACTAAAGAGGAAATAAGTGAAAACCCTCCGTCTAGGAGTGCTAAATTAAGAGTTGCAAAGAGGGTATAGGTATGATAAGAGTAAAAGAAATAACAACAGAAGCAAAAAAAGATTTTTCCATACTAAAAAAACAAGCCTTGTTTTTCTTAATGATACTTACTATATCCTCTTTGCTAATACTATACAACATAAAATTTGTTGAAGTGGAGAAAGAAATAACTCAATTAACAAAATCTAAAGAATTTATAGTATATGAAAATATGATACTAAAAAAAGAAGTAGCAAAGCTAAAAAATCCTAAAAGAATAAACAAAATAGCAAATGAAAAATTACGTATGAAGCCTGTTAACATGGAAAAAGTTAAGTTTATTAAATATTAATGAAACCAATAAAGGTATACTTTTTTGCGTTCTTTATTTCATTGCTTTTTACAGTAGTTATAATAAAACTTATTACTCTTCAAATCACATCAAGAGAAGATATTTTAAAACATATAAAAAAACAGTATTACACTAAAGACGATGTAATTCTTCCAAGGGGAACTATATTTGATAGAAACAGAGAAATTTTAGCTTTAAGTATTCCAACTATTACTGTCTTTGTCTTACCTCAATATATAAGAGATTTAAAGAGAAGTGGAAAAGTAATAAAAACAGCAAAAGAAAGAAAAATAGAGCTAGCACAAAAGCTATCTCCCATTTTAAAAAAACCTCAAAACTGGATACTAAAAAAATTAAACTCAAAAGGGTATGTTGTTTTAGCAAAAAATCTAGGAAAAGATTATCAACCAATTATAGAAGCTATTAGACGAGAGACAAAAATATGGAATTTAGGCATAATCGAAGGTTCACAAAGATTTTATCCTTTAGGTAAGATAGCAGGAAATACAATAGGGTATGTAAACAAATATGATGGAAGAGGAAAAACTGGAATAGAGAAAAAATTTGATAATGTTCTAGGGGGAGGAATTGGACACATTTTACTTATGAAAGATGCAAGGGGATTTCCTATAATGATAATTGATGAGGAGAAAGGACCTAAAAAAGATTTAATAACAACAATAGATAAAAATATACAGTTTATTGCCGAAGAAGTTCTAAGAAAAGTAGTAAAACTAAGGAAGCCTAAAGAAGCATTAATTTTAATTGTGAACCCTAATACAGGAGAAATTCTTGCGAATGCAACTTATCCAAATTATGACCCAAACAAATACTGGAAATATAAAAGCCATAAAAACATTACATTCCAAACACCTTATGAAATAGGTTCTTTAGCAAAACCTTTTGTTGTTTCTAAAGCTATTGCCACAGGGAAAGTAAAAAAAGATGAAATAATTTTTGGAGAAAAAGGGAAAATCTATGTAGATGGAGTAAGAATTAAAGACCACAAAAAATTTGGATGGTTAACTGTAAAAGACACAATAGTTTACTCTTCTAATGTTGGTGTTATAAAGATAGCCTTGCGGTTTAAACCAGATGAATTTTACTCTATATTTAAAAATTTAGGATTTGGTAAATCAACAGGAACATTCCCGGGAGAATCAAAAGGAAAATTGAGAGAAGACCCTAAACCTGTGCAAATAGCTTATGCATCTATAGGACAATCTTGGACAGCAACACCTATACAAGTTGCAATGGCATATTCAGCAATAGCAAATGGAGGTTATTTACTAAAACCAAAACTAGCACTTGAATATATAGATGAAAATGGTAAAACAATGAAAGAAAAAACAGTAATTATAAGAAAAGCTTTAACAGATAAAGAAATAAAGTGGCTAAAACAAACTTTAAAGTTAGTTGTGGAAAAAGGAACAGCTAAAAAAGGAAAATCTGAGTTTTACACGATTGCAGGAAAAACAGGAACAGCACAAAAGTATGACCCTAAAATAAAAGCATTATCAATGGAAAAATTCTACACTTGGTTTGCTGGCTTTTTTCCTGTAGATAATCCTAAATATACAGTTGTTATATTCCTAAATGAACCAAAAAAAATAAAAAAATGGGAACTCATAGGTGGAGGAACTGTTGCAGCACCAGTTTTAAAGGATTTAGTTAATAGACTAATGTATTATGCAAAGGAAAAACCAGACAAAACACAAAAATAACTTATGATGTATCTTATTGTTATCGAATTCTAATATTTATAAACTTTTAATATGAAGGAGAATAATCCATGATTTTTCTTGTTTATTTTATAAAAATGATACAAAGGTAAACAAAGTGTATTTAAATCTTTTTTCATTTAAATGTGAAAGTTTTATCACATACTTCAAAAAGGAGGAAAACAATGGCAAATAAAATAAAAGTTGAGCTTTCTTTAGAACTTGCACACCAATGTGTAAAATGCTCTGCATGTAGGTCTGTATGTCCTACATACAGCGTAGTAAAAGAAGAAAGAAGTTCACCACGAGGTAGACTAGCTTTAGCAGAAGCAGTTGTAGATGGTATTATGCCACTTACAGAAGAAGTAGTAGCTCAATGGAATGAATGTGCTATGTGTAGAAGATGTGAATGGATTTGCCCAAATGAAGTTGAATATAAGGAGATTATGTTTAGAGCCCGTTATATGGGTAATAAAGAGTTAGATAAAAAAGATTTTGTTAAGACTACAGTATTTACCGGTCTTTCTATGATGGGTAATCTAATAACAAAAACAGCAATGAAATTTGCACCATCATTAATGCAGGCTTACGGAAAATTATTCAAAAAGGAAGTTCCAGAATACAATGCAGTATTTTTAGATACAGGTATTCCTAAATACACAAAACTAATACCTAAACCGACTGCAAAACCTTTTGGTTTAAGAGGAAAAATTGTAAAACCTAAAAAAGATAAAAAAGGAAGATTGTTATTTTTTACAGGTTGTATGATAGATGCTTTCTACGGAAAAACAGGAGAAAATGTTTTAAAACTTATGGAAACTGCAGGTTATGAGGTTGTAGTTCCAGAAAACATAAGATGTTGTGGAGCACCTCACTTATATGGTGGGAATGTTGAGGCATTTGAAAAGCTAATGAAACACAACAAAGAGGAAATAGATAAATACGAATTTGATTATATAGTTGTTGCTTGTCCTACATGTGGAGGGGCTTTAAAAGAAGAGTATAAATATCCAGTAAAAGATTTCGCAGAAATACTAGAAGAACAAGGATACATAACATTTAAAGGAAATGGTGAAAAAGTTACATTCCATTTCCCTTGCCATTCATATACAGCTATGAATACAAACCCAAATACATATAGAAATGTTTTAAAAAGTATAAAAAATGCAGAATATGTAGAAGGTGAACAAGCAATGATGTGTTGTGGTTTTGCAGGTTATTTTTCCGTTGCAAATTACGAAGTTGCAACTGAGCTACAAAAAAGAAAAGTTAAGGATTTAGAAAATACACAGGCTCAATATGTATTAAGTGATTGTCCCGGGTGTGTGTTTAATATTGCAGATGGTATGTATAAACATAGTGAAAATTACAAAAATATAAAGGTTCAGCATTTAGCAGATTATCTGGCAGAAAGGTTAGTGGAGGAAGAAACTAATTTAAGATAGAATATTTAAGATTTAAATATAATCTTGGAGAATAGGAATAAAATGGCAAAAACTTTAAAAGAGTTTTTAGAAGAAAATCATTTAACATTAAATGATAATGCGAAATTGTTATTTGAAAAACTCGGATTAGATTATGCCATCTTAAAAGAATTAGAAGAAAAATACGGCAAGTCTGATAAAATGTCTAAATCTAAACATAACACAGTTGACCCTGACGAAATGATGGAAAAATATGGAGCAGATACAGTTAGGTTATATACCCTTTTCGCTGCTCCCCCTCAAAATAACTTTGACTGGATAGAAAGTGGTGTTGAAGGTGCCCATAAATTTATTAAAAGGGTATGGAATTTAGTTATCTCAAAAGTTGAAGAGTTAAAAGATATTACCTATACAAAAGAAGATTTTAAAAATCTAAATGAAGAAGACCAAAAATTAAGAAGAAAACTTCACCAAACAATAAAAAAAGTAAATGATGATATAACAAAAGAATACCAATTTAACACTGCTATTGCTTCCATAATGGAGTTAGTTAATGAAATAAGCTCATATAAAGGAAATAACAAAAAGGTTTTAAAAGAGTCTATAGATAATCTCATTTTACTTTTATCTCCATTTACTCCGTTTTTATCAGATGCCCTATGGAAAGAAGTGGGAAACAAAGACTTTACCATAAATCAACCATTCCCAGAGTATGATGAAGAGGCTTTACTAGAAAAAACAAAAGAAATTCCAATTCAAATAAATGGAAAGGTTAGAGGTAAAGTCATTGTAAGTGCAGATATATCAGAAGAGGAACTTTTAAATGTAGTAAAGCAAGATGAAAATATAAAAAGATGGTTAGAAGGAAAGCAAATTGTTAAAACTATCTTTATAAAAGGAAAGATTTTAAATATAGTAGTTAAATAAATGATTTACCTTGTTTTAAATCTAATCCTTTGCCTTTTTTCCTTTTCTTTAGCTTTAGATGAAAAAAAACAAAATTTTAGTGCATCTTTAGGAGTTGTTGCTACTTCTGGAAACTCACAAACAACAACAGTAAGGGGAAATATAGATTATACATACAAAGGGGAAACTTGGAGAGAGTACCTAAAACTTACAGCACTTTACGGAAAAAGTAAAGGGAAAAAAAATGCAGAGCGTATAGAAGGTTGGGGAAGATTAGAAAAAAGGTTTTTCCCTATCTTTGTATTTTGGGATATTAATTACTATAGAAATCCCTTTCAAGGATATAAACACTCTATAGGAACAGGTCCAGGGGTAGGTATTTATATTTTCAAAAATGAAAAAATTTATTTGTCTACATCTTATTATGTTTACAGAGTTTATAATGAACTAACAGATAAATACACAGCTCCAATAACAAATTATATAGAAAATTATTTTCTCCATCACATAGAAGAAAGATTTAGAATTAAAATTTTAAAAAATATAAAATTTAAACAAAGGATTATCTATAAACTAACTTCAAGAACAAATAAAGATTATTTTATAACTGCAGAAAACTCTTTAGAAAATAAAATTACAAAAAATTTGTCCATGGAAATATCATATAATATTAACTATCAAAATCTTCCTGTTGGAGACAATATTAAAAAATTAGATACTATATTTATTACATCAATTAAATATACTTTCTAAGGGGTAGTCATGATATTTACGAAATTAGTTTTAGGATATGATGGATCAGAAGCTAGCAAAAAAGCTTTAAAAAAGGCTATTGAGATTACAAAGTATTTAGATACTGAACTTCATATTGTCGGCGTTATTAGACCATTTGAGTTTGCAGCTATTGACTATATTCCTCCAGAAGAAATAGAAAAATATGAGAAGGAAGAAATTTCAAAAGAGGAAAAATATTTAAAAGAAGCTATCGAAGAAGCAAAAAAAGAAGGAATTAGTGCATTAGCTAAAGTTTTAGAGGGTGAACCAGCAGAAGAAATTATGGATTATGCAGACAGTATAGGTGCAGACCTTATTGTTGTGGGGCATAGAGGAATTGGTGGATTTAAAAGGCTATTACTTGGTAGCACTGCAAGTAATCTAATTAAATATGCAAACCAATCTGTTTTAGTTGTTAAGTAGAAATTAACTTTTCTTTTATCTTAAAAATTAGGAAAATTAAAGTTATAATAGCAAATAATATACCAACAGCAATAAAGTAGTATTCTTTTGCTTTTCCAAAGTAAACCTCTGCAAGCTTACCAAAGGCATAACCTAAAGATAAGTATATACTCATCCAGATAAATAAAGATAAAATATTAAAAAATAAAAACTTATAAATATTAAAACCAGATGCACCCATCAGAACAATTGGAACTATTCTCATTCCATATAAAAATCTAACAATAAAAATAGATAAAATCCCATACTTTTCTAAAAATTGCTTTGCTTTCCTATATTTTTTTCTTGTATATCTATTTTTTAGCAGAAACTCTCTACCTTTCCATCTTCCTAGGAAAAAATATATAAGCTCATGAACTATTACTCCTAAGGATGCAAAAATAAATGAAGGAATTATTTTTAAATATCCTAGTTTGATAAAAAAACCTGTAATTAATACAAATATTTCTCCTTCTAAAAATGTGCCTATAAATACAGCTATATAACCGTAATTTTTTAAAAATTGTTCAAGAGTTTCTATTTTAGACCTACCTCTTACTTTAGCTAATTATTTACTACTTTTAATCCCCTCAATATTATATTAAATATTTTTCTTCCTAAAAAGGTGTAGTCTATTGGTTCAGTGGATACCAAAATACCTGCTAGCAAAGAATTTTAAGACTTACAATATAGTCTTATAAAGTTATAAATATTAGATACTTCCTAATTTTTTTGCAAAAATACTTTTACAAGGAAAATACTTTTCTTCTTAATGATATTACAGAAAATTTAACAAAAATTTAACAAAAGATTAAGCATTATTTGAAATAGTTTTCAAATTTAAATCTGCTTTATTGCTACGAATTTTTTTAATCAAGTAAGCTGAAGGCAAACAAAAATAAGTGAGTTGTAAGCGATCAAGAATGGATTTAAAAAAATTTTTTATAAATATATGGTCGTAAATATTAAAATACTTGACTTTGAATATTAAATATACTATAAATTAAGTAATGACGGGCTTGAAATAGAAAGCCCTTATAATTAAATAAATTTAAGTAAGGAGGGTCGCTATGACTAAAGCAGAACTAGTAGCAAAAGTTGCAGCAGAAGCTGGAACTACAAAAGCCCAAGCAGAGAGATGTGTTAATGCATTTGTAGAAGCTCTCGTTGAAGCTCTTGCTAAGGGAGAGAGAATTGCTTTACCAGGTCTTGGTGTATTTAATGTAAAAGAAAGGGCTGCTAGAAAAGGAAGAAACCCAAGAACTGGAGAGGAAATTACTATTCCTGCTAGAAAGGTTGTTACTTTCCATGCTGCTAAAGCATTAAAAGAAAAGGTAAATGGATAATAAGTATATATAGGGGGTTTTCCCCTTTTGATATTTTTTTAATTTTGAGACTAGATAAGTTCTTATCAAATTTTGGCTTTGGTTCTAGAAAAGAAGTAAAACAATTTATAAAACAGGGTTTAGTATCTGTAAATGATGCTATTGTAAAAAATCCTTCCCTTAAAATAAATCCAGAAATAGATATTGTAAAAGTTGATAACGAACAAATTTCTTATCAAAAAGAATTTTATTTTATGTTAAATAAACCAAGTGGATATATATCTGCTACAAAAGATGAAACTTATCCTACAGTTTTAGATTTTTTTATAAACGAACCTGTGTATAAAAACTTATTCCCTGTTGGTAGATTAGATATAGATACAGAAGGTCTTTTATTGATAACTACAGACGGAGTGTTTGCTCATAGACTATCTCATCCAAAATGGAATGTTCAAAAGGAATACTTTGCAATTGTTAAAGGAGATATAAGCACTGTAAATTTAAGAAAATTTGAAGATACGGGAATATTTTTAAAAAAAGATAAGTATCAAACAAAACCATTTAAAATAAAAATTATAAAAGTAGAAAAAGATATATCAGAAATAAAAATTACTGTAAAGGAAGGAAAATATCATATAGTAAAGAAAATTATGGAGCAAATAGGCTTTCCTGTTTTATATTTAAAAAGAGAAAGAATAGGGAATTTAAATCTAGACAGTAATTTAAAAACTCGAGAGTATAGACATTTAACAGAGGAAGAAATAAAAAACTTAAAATCTTTAGTTAATCTTTGACTATTAAATCCCCTTTTGTTGGAAATACTCCTGAGCAGTAAGGGCATGTGAATATAAATTTACCTTTAAACACCGTTTTTATTTTTATTTCTTTAGTTTCACCTTTTTTTATGTTAGAAACCATAACATCATAGGGAGGTAATATATAAAAACAATGCCCGTAATATTCCTGTGAGTAGTCATCTCCAATTCCTTCATCTACAGCAGTAATTCTAAACAAAACTACCTTTTTATATGGAACTTCAACAACAGAAGGAGAATAACCAAGCTTTGACACTTTTATATTTACAACAACATCAGGTTTTGTATTCTCATCAACTTTAGAGCAAGAAATAATAAAAAGCAAATTAGCCAGCAGTAAAGATATTATTCTCATATGTTCTTAAATCTTCCCTTAAAGATTTTATTTGTTTATCTATATTTTGCAATTTTTTTCTTAAATCTAGAATTTTTTCTTTATTTGTTTCAGTTTTTAATTTTTGTATTATTTCTTCTTTTTGCTGGTTAAGGATTTGTATTTGCGAAAGTATTTCTATTCTTACATCTGATACCGTTGAAGCAAAAGAAAAACTAATAAAAAGAAAGCTAACTATTATTTTTTTCAACTACTTTCTCCCTTAGTCTTAAGAAAGTTTTCTCTACCTGTTTTTTTAACTCTTTTAGATTACTTGTATTATCAATAATAATATCTGCATATTTTCTTTTCTCTTCAATATCCATTTGGGAATTTATTCTTTGTATTGCATCTTCTAGTGTATATCCTTTTTTTAATAATCTTTTTATCTGTATTTCTTTAGGAGCATATATTAGTATGATTATATCGTAATTTTTATAGCTTCCTGTTTCTATCATTAATGGAACTTCTGCTATAGCAACTGCATTTTTATCTTTTTCTTCTATCTCCTTAAACCAACTTTGGATATATTTAAAAACTTCAGGGTGAAAAAGTTGTTCTAACTTTTCTTTTTTTTCTTTGTTTTTGAAAACTAAATTTGCTATTTCTTTAGCTTTTAGATTATTATTTTCGTCTAAAACTTTTATTCCTAGTATTTCTTCTGCTTTTTTTTGAATTTTTTCACTTTGCCAAAGATTTTTTACAATTTCGTCTGCATCTATTACATAAGCTCCTAATTGTTTAAATATTTCTTTTACAGTGGACTTTCCTGTTGCAATACCACCAGTTAATCCTATTTTTAACATATTTACCTCAAATTAGATTTTCCCTTGCAAAACTAAAGTATCCATCTTTTCCTATAACAATATGGTCTAAAATCTCAAATCCTAACTCTATAGCTAAATTTTTAACTTTTTCTGTAAACAAAATATCTTCTTGGCTAGGTTTACAATATCCATTTGGATGATTGTGAATTAGAATTATTCCATATGCATTGTTTTTCAAAGCATAATAAAAAATATCCCGCGGTTTTATCGATAATACATTTAAGCTACCAATTGCTACAGTTTTTTTATCTAGAAGTTCGTTTGAAGTATTTGTATATAAACAAATTAAATTTTCTTGGGTTTCATTTTTCAAGCTTTTTGTATATTTATATACATCTTCAGGAGAATTTAAAACTATTCTTTCTCTATCTTCATTTAACCTCTTTGCTATCTCGACTATTGCCAAAATTTGAAGTGCTTTTGTTATTCCAATGCCTTTTATTTTTGTAAGTTCATCAACAGACAGATTTTTTAATCCTTCTAATCCAAATTTTGATATTATCTTATCTGCAAGTCCTATAACATTTAAGCCTTTAACTCCAGAACCTATAGACAAAGCCAAAAGCTCCGCATCTGATAAGCTATTTAAACCGTTTGTTAATGCTTTTTCTCTTGGCAGTAAATCTTTTGGAAGTTCTTTTATTCTTTTCCTATATATAAACTTTTCAAATTTCATTTAGTCTCTTTGCCAGAATACTCTTATATATTTTTGTCCTTCTGGATATTGCATATTTAGTGCTCCTTTATATGCTCTATGAACTGCTTCTCCTATACGCCTTGCAATATGCTCATAAGTTGTAGTTATTGTAATTTCCCCATTTTTTTCTTTTATTTCAATTATTCGCTCTAAAGGTCTATATGCCATTTCTTCATCAGCAGTATTTTTTATAAGGTTCATTATTTCATCTTTATGGTTTTGTAAAAATTCTCCTTTTAGATAAACTATACCACCTTCATATTTGTCATTAATTCTTCTACAAGCTGGGCATAATATTTTTTGGGCATTTGCAGGGGTTTTTTCCATCCATTGAAAAATTCCATCGTGGAAGACTACTCCACACTGCTGACAAACAGAAGGGTCATGATATTTTTCTTTTGTAAAATAAGGGTCATGAATGTATTCTTTTAGTAGTTTGTCTTTTCTATTATTTGCCATTTAATCTCCCTCCATATATATTCATTTATTATGATAAATTCTTATTTTTAATAAAGCAAATCAGATATAATAATTTATGACAATTAACAAGAGGGCTTTAGATGTCTCTAATAAAAGAAAAATTTGAGAAAACAAAACCTTTGATATGTTACTTTATGGCAGGTTATCCTAGTTTAGAAGATAGCTTTTTAACTGCTAAAACACTTATAGAAAGTGGAGCAGATATTTTAGAAGTTGGAGTTCCCTTTTCTGACCCTGTAGCAGATGGTCCAACTATACAGGTAGCCCACGAAAAAGCAGTTAAAGATGGAATTACTCCTTTAGATGTTTTAAAGCTTACTGAAAAGCTTAAAAAATTTTTTCCAGATATACCTCTTATTTTAATGACTTACTATAATCCTATTTATATTTTTGGTATTCAAAATTTCTGTAAACTTGCAAAAGAAAAAGGAATAGATGGTTTTATTGTTCCAGATTTGCCTCCTGAAGAAGCTAAGGAGTTTAAAGAGGTTGCAAATAGTTTCCAGCTTTCTACAATTTTTTTACTTGCTCCTACTTCTGATACAAGAAGAATAGAGCTTGTTTCCAACTACAGTGATGATTTTATTTATTATGTTTCTTTAACAGGAATAACAGGTGCTAGAGACCAACTTCCATGGAATGAGGTTAAATCCCAAATTAAAAAGATAAAAAGTATTTCTTCTATACCTGTAGCTGTTGGTTTTGGGGTTTCTAAAAAGGAGCATACTAAAATTCTCTCGCAGCTTAGCGATGGAGTAATTGTTGGAAGTGCTATCGTTAAGCTACAAGGGAAAAGAGATTTTAAAGAAATATCCTTATTAATTAAGTCGTTAAAAGAGGGTATGCAGTGATAACTGTTGTTGATTATGGAATGGGAAATTTAAGGAGTGTTGCTAAGGCATTTGAAGCAGTTGGAGCAAACATTAAAGTATCTTCAAAACCTGAAGATATAAAGAATTCTAAAGCTATTGTTGTCCCGGGAGTTGGTGCATTTAAAGATGCTATTAAACACTTAAAAGAATTAAATTTATATGATGAAATTATAAATCATATAAATAATAAAAAACCTTACTTTGGAATATGTTTGGGGCTTCAAATACTATTTGAAAAAGGATATGAGTTTGGAGAACATAGAGGGCTTGGGATAATAAAAGGAAAAGTCATAAGGTTTACACAAAAGGAAGGTTATAAAATTCCCCATATGGGTTGGAATCAAGTAAATATAAAACAAAAAAATGGATTATTTAAAAATATAAAAAATAGTGAATTTTTTTATTTTGTTCACTCCTTTTATGTAGTTCCGGAAGATAGTAAAGTTATTGCTTCTACAACAGATTACATAAATGAATTTTGTAGCAGTATTCAAATTGATAATATTTGGGCTGTTCAATTTCATCCTGAAAAAAGCCAAAAACCAGGATTAAAACTTATAAAAAATTTTGTCAAAAAAGTAAACACTCTTTAATTTAATAAACCAAGTTTCTTTATAGCTTTTATTATATTCAATGTTATAGGTGCAGCTGTTTTGCTACCCCCTTTACCATGTTCTACAAAAGTTGCAATAACAAACTTTGGATTTTTATAGGGAAACATATCAACAAACCATGCATGATTTTGAAGTTCCCATTTTGTTATACTTTCTCCCTTTTTTGGTTTTCTATAAACCTGTGCAGTTCCTGTTTTCCCAGCATTTTTAAAAGGGGCTTTTGCGAGAATTTTGGCAGTTCCTTTTCTGCCATAAACAACAAGATACATCCCTTTTTTTATTGCCCTTAGATTTTCTTTCTTTATATCTAAAGTTCTTATTACCTTAGGTTTAGTTTCTATAAATTTATGAGTATCTTTATCATATATAGCCTTTAAAATTTGTGGCTTTAATACCTTTCCATTATTTGCAATAGGAACTACAATTTTAGTTGCATCAAAAGGAGTTATTCCCAAATAACCCTGCCCAATACTAAGATTAACTGTATCTCCATGAAACCATGGTTCACCTAAAACCCTTTTTTTCCAATCTGGTGATGGAACTCTTGATTTTCTTGTTTCTATTTTTGGATTTAATTTTTCTCCTATACCAAAATTGTAAGTCCATTCAACAATTTTATTAACCCCAAGTTTTAACCCAACTTGATAATAAAAAGTATCACAGGATTGTTCCAAAGCTTGCATAACATTTATATTCCCACAACCTGCCAAATTCCAGTTTCTATACTCCCATTTTCCTATAGAAAAAACTCCTCCACTATATATTTTTTGATAAGGTGTTATCACACCTTCCTCTAAAGCTGAAACTGAAACAACAATTTTATATATTGAACCTGGAGGATAAATTCCATTTAAAGCTTTGTTAAATAAAGGTTTATATTTATTTTGAATTAAATTTTTCCATTCTTTTTTAGAAAGACCATCAGAAAATCTCTGTATGTCAAAAGTTGGAAAGCTAAGCAAAGTTAAAATCTCGTAAGTTTTTGGATTAACAATAATAACACTTCCTGATTTTTCTCTAGAATTTTTAAATATTTCATAAACTTTTTTTTGAAGTCTGGCATCTATTGTTAGATATATATCATTTCCCTCTTTAGGAGGTTTTTCCCAAAGAACTTTCCTAATTCTTCCTGCAGCATCAACTATAACTGCTTTAAATCCATAACTACCTAATAACTCGTTATTATATATTTTTTCTACACCCATTTTACCTATTAACATATCTGTTCTTAATTTTGGATTATTTTGCAGGTCCTCTTTTGATGGATATCCTACATACCCAAGTATATGGGCCAAATATTTTGCATATTTTGTATATTTTCTTCTAGGAATACTTTCAACAAAAACACCTTTGAAAATATGTGAATACGTATAAAACTTTTTTAATTGATTTTCTCTTAGTCTTGTTTTTAAAACCACTTTTCCTCCAGTTCTAGCAACTAATCTTTCTATCTTCTGATTTTTGGATTTTATTTTTATTTTCAGATATTTTTCTAGATTGTTTAAAAGTTTTTTTGCTTCTTTTTTCTGTGTATTTATACTTTGTTTTTTATCTATAGCTATATATGGGACTGCATAAAGTTCGTAGTATGGAACATCATATGCAAGTAAAATACCATTTCTATCAAATATTTTTCCTCTTGGAGGGTTTATTGTTATAAGCCTAAAAAAGTTTTTTTCAGATAATGTTTTATACTCTTTTCCTTTTATTATCTGCAAATATGTAAGCTTTACTGCAAGTATAGAAAAAAGAATAACTAAAAAAGCTACTGCTAGACTAAATCTTGAAATCCTCATTTGTTAAATACACCAAATAAAATATTAAAAAGTTTATAAATAAATAAAATAGATATTCTATAGATATTTCAAAAGCCCCTTTAAAAATAAAAAGCATAATATTTTTTACAAAAATATCTAAAAATGATATGAAAATAACTAAAGTAGCTTTTATCCAAAAAGCTGAAACAAAAAAGTAATTTTTTAATTTATTTGTAATAAATGATATAAAGGGTTTTGAAACACTATTCATAAAATTTAAAGCAAACAAATCTTGTAAAATCCCTAGAAAAAAAGAAGATTTCATAGAAATATTAAAAGAAGTATTCAAAGATATGAGCAAAATGTATATAACTAAAAAATCTGCTGTCAAAGAACCTATAGAAAAAACTTTTCCTAAAATTGTTGATTGAAAAATTAGAATTATAATTCCAAATAATAATAGATTTTTCATTTTTTTCGTTCCATCTATCCATTGAATTTAAGCTCTGGTGTAGTTAGAAAATCAAAGTATTGTTATCTTAAAAATACCATACTTAGATATTTTTTTCTTATCTATCTTTGCATTAAAATATTTATATATTCTAAATATGACATAAATTATAGCCCTATATTTACAATTGCTTATATAGTATTACACCAAATTTAAATACAGTGGAGGTAAATATGTTTTTAGACAAAGAGACTTATGACAAAATTCACATTTCTGTTAAAAAGTTAAAAGAAAAAATAGACAAAGGAGAAGATTTTATTCTTTTAGATGTTAGAGAGCCTCAAGAATATAACTTTTCAAGAATTAAAGAAAAAGATGCAATGTTAGTTCCTTTAATGAAATTACCTTCAGTTATAGATAAACTTCCTAAAGATAAACCAATTTATGTATTGTGTAGAAGTGGAAACAGAAGTTTACAAGCAACTATGTGGTTATTACAAAAAGGTTTTGAAAATGTAAAAAATGTAGAAGGTGGTATCTTAGCTTGGTCTCAAGAAATAGATCCATCTGTTCCCCAATATTAACATGTAAATCCTTTTTGCATTTTGTTTCTGCCCTCTTGAGTTTAAGTTAGAAAAATAAAGAGGTATAATAATAAATTACAAGCAAGCAAGAGGGTAGAGACATTGTTTAAAATTTTACAAGAAAGGGACTCATGTGGAGTAGGGTTTATTGTTAATATAAAAGGGAATAAATCCCATAAACTAGTTGATAATGCTCTAACTGCACTGGCAAATCTAGACCATAGAGGTGCTGTTAGTGCTGATGGTAAAACTGGAGATGGTGCAGGAATACTAACCCAAATTCCGTATAAATTTTTTGAAAAACAGTTAAACAAACTTAACATAAAAATTCCTTCCCCAGAAGACTTTGCAGTTGGAGTATTTTTTATACCTGAAGATAAATTAGATGAATACAGGTCTAAAATTGAAAACATAATAAACTCAAAATTTAAGTTTTTAGGTTGGAGAGAAACTCCTATAAATGAAGAAGACCTTGGAGAGATTGCTAAATCAGTAAAACCAGCATTACTTCAAGGATTTATTTCAAAAGAAGGTATAAATGTAGATAACTTTGAAAAAGAGCTTTTCATATTAAGAAAAAAGCTAGAAAAAGAAATAGCAAGCAAAGACGATAGATTTTACATTCCTTCTCTTTCTTCTAAAACTATTGTTTACAAAGGAATGATAACTGCTCCTAGATTAAAATCTTTTTATTTAGACTTACAAGATGAAGATTTTGAAAGTGCAATAGCTTTATATCATCAAAGATATTCAACAAACACATTTCCTAATTGGAAATTAGCTCAACCATTTAGAATGCTAGCTCACAACGGTGAAATAAACACTATATCTGCAAATAGAAACTGGTTAAATGCAAAAGCCGATGATGTTAGAGAAATTTGGGGAAATTTAGCAGAAGATATACTTCCAATAGTTAAATATGATGATAGTGATTCTGCTTCATTAGATAATGCATTAGAGTTTTTAGTTCATTCTGGAAAAGACCCTCTTGCCGTAGTTAATATGCTTGTTCCAAAGGCTTTTGAAAATGACAAATTTTTATCTGAAGAAGAAAAAGCCTTTTATGAGTATTTTGCTTGCATATTTGAAGCTTGGGATGGTCCAGCAGCATTAGCATTTACAGATGGTCAAATTGTCGTTGGAAAATTAGATAGAAATGGTCTTAGACCTGCAAGATACATAATAACTGAAGATGAAGTAATTATGGCTTCTGAAGTTGGAGTTGTTGATACTCCAGAAGAAAAAATTGTATATAAAGGAAGACTTGGACCTGGAGAAGCAATTGCCATAGATACAAAAGAAGGAAAAATTTATACAACAGAAGAAATAATCAAGAAAGTTTCAGAGGGAAAACAATATAAACAATGGGTTGAAGAAAATTTAAAAATTTTTATTCCTGCTACAGACTATCCAGAGCTAGAAGTTAAAGATGTAAAAAAAGAAGCTTACATATTTGGATATGATAAAGACCAAAAAGTCACTATTGCACTCAACGGTAAAGAACTTACAACAATTGATTGTGTTGCAGATGAAGTAATAGATGGTATTGGTTGGTGCGGAACTAAAGAGCAAACATATCTGATAACTAAATACTTATCGGAAAAGGGAATTGAAAGCCATATAGCTTTATCCTTTCAGTACGAATACATGGTAAAAAAACTTAAAAATACATCTGTAAAGATTCATTTTTTTGAGGATTATAAAGGCGGAAAATCCAGATTTAATCCCCTAAACGCATTGAGACTTAGAAAAATTATCAAAGAAAATAATTACGATTTCGTAATAGCCCATTCTTCCCACGCTTTTGACTATATTAGGTTTATATATCCATTCTTGAAGAGAAAACCGAGAATAATAGCATTAAAACGCTCCAACTATTTTCCAAATATATTTTCAAGAAGATTTAAATTCAACGTAGCAGACAAGATTGTGGTTACGTCTTGTAAAATCGCTAAAGAGTTTAAAGAAAGGGGATTTTGTCCTGAAAAAATTGTTTGTATCAACTCAGGTATAGAACTTAAAAGATTTTTTCCAAAACCCAAACTCAGGGAAAAAGTGAGAAGGGAGTTGGGTGTGAAAGAAAACGAGTATCTGTTTATAAATGTTGCCAATTGGCAGCCTTGGAGGAAAGGGCAAGAGGTGATTTTAAAAGCTTTAAAGCTGTTGCCCTTTCGAAATTTCAAAATGCTCTTTGTAGGGCTCGATACCGATTCTCGGGAGGCAAAAACTCTCTTTAGAAGATATGGACTTGAAAAAAACTGTATTGGTCTAGGATTCAGAAGTGATATTGATAGGCTTCTGCAGGGAGCAGATTTATTTTTATTTGGTTCCTACTCGGAAGGTATAGCGGGAGCACTCCTTCAAGCCATGGCTGGATGCAAATTCAAAAGCTTCCTCAGGTTTATGCATTATATCAGGCTGAATACCTAACTT
>DTZN01000274.1 GCA_012961365.1 Hydrogenothermaceae bacterium | reverse complement strand
CTTTTACGGTAAACCTCAAAGATGGGTTGGTGGTAAAGACTTTGTTTTAACTGTAATTGGAGAAATAGGCGTTGATGGAGCTTTATATAGAGCAATGGAATACCATGGGGAAGCTATTAAAGCATTAGATGTGGAAAATAGGTTGACAATAACAAACATGGCAATAGAAGCAGGTGGGAAAAACGCAGTTATGGAGGCAGATGAAAAAGTTTTAGAATGGTTAAAAGGAAGAATAAAAAGAGAACCAAAGATATACAAAGCAGACCCAGATGCTAAATACTGTTGCGAATATGAGTTTGATGCTTCAAAAATAGAGCCAGTTGTAGCAGCACCAAATTTACCTTCAAATGTTAAACCTGTTTCTGAAGTTGCAGGAAGACCGATAAATCAGGTATTTATAGGTTCCTGTACTAACGGAAGATTGTCAGATTTAAGAATTGCTGCAAAAATACTAAAAGGAAGAAAAGTTCATCCAGATGTTAGATGTATAGTAATACCTGCTTCAGATGCAGTTTACAAACAAGCAATGCATGAAGGAATACTTGAAATACTTGCTGATGCAGGTTGCCTAATAAGCACATCTACTTGTGGTCCTTGTCTAGGGGGACATATGGGAATATTAGCAGAAGGAGAAGTAGCTGTATCTACATCTAATAGAAACTTTACAGGAAGAATGGGGCACCCTAACTCTGAAGTTTACCTTGCAGGACCAGCTGTAGCAGCAGCATCAGCAGTTTTAGGCAGAATAGCTCACCCAGATGAAGTAGTAGGAACAAAAGAAGAGGCGTTAGTATAAACAAATGGATATAAATATATCTGCAAAGCTTTTTAATAAATTAGTAGAAAAATTAGGTAAAGAAACTGCAATAGAAGTTATAGAATTAGTTAATGAAGTAGAAAGCCAATTAAAAGAAAAAGTAGTAGAAGAAACAAAAAAAAGGAAAATAGAGCTTAGAGACGAGCTTAGGAAAGAACTTGCTACCAAAGAAGACATACTACTTGTTAGGCAGGAAATAGAAACTGTTAAGCAGGAAATAGAAACTGTTAGGCAAGAGTTAAAAGGAGATATAGAAGCTTTAAGAAATGAGGTTAAAGGAGATATAGAAGCTTTAAGACAGGAAATAAGAGGAGAAATAAAGGTTTTAAAAATTATGATATTTTTCTTATTTGCTTTGGTTATACTTACAAACAAAGAAAGTTTAGAAATTGTATTAAGGGTTTTTGGATTACTAAAATAGGAGGGTAGCTATTATGGCTTTATGGGACGCAATCATTAGGGTTTTAATTGGGGCAATTTTAGTGTTTTTAGATTTGGAAAAAGATGGAGTTTTTGAAATTGGATATTGGATAGGTATTATTCTTATGCTTTCTGCGATTGTAGGATTTTGTCCACTTTATAAAATTGCAGGAATATCAACAAAGTGTGAGGACGAAATCTGCCAGAGCTAAAAGATAGGATTTTAGCTTTAGATGTTGGAGATAAAAGAATAGGGGTTGCTGTTAGTGACCCTTTTGGTTTTTCTGGCAGTCCTTTGGGAACTTTTTTGAATAACAAAGATTTTTTCAAAAAGCTAGAAGAAATTATAAATCAATATAAACCTACAAAAATAGTCATAGGCCTACCTTTAACTTTAAGTGGTGAAGAAGGAGAGCAAGCAAAAAAGACAAAAAATTTCGCTAAAAAACTACAAAAATACTTTCCAAATATTCCAATAGAATTTGAAGATGAAAGATTTACAACAGATATAGCAGAAGAAAGATTATCTGTTTTGTTAAAAAACAAAAAGAAAAAAAAGCAAAAACTAGATAGTATTTCTGCAATTGTAATTCTTGAAAGTTATCTGTCAAAAAATCCATTATGAAAAGTTTAACAGCTTTTATATTTACTGTTTGTATTATTTTTACTTTACTTTTAACACTGCCATACAATACAAAAGATACATACATCTATATAAAACAAGGGGAAACCTTATTAAAAATATCAAATAAACTAAAAAATCAAAAACTAATAATCAGTAAAGACCTATTTATATTATTATTTTTATTTTTAAATAAAACCCCAAAAGCAGGATACTATAAAATAGAAAAAAATAGTAATTTAATAAATATATTTTCAAAGATATCTAAAGGAAGACAAGATTTAATAAAAGTAATAATTATTCCAGGAGATGATTTATTTAGTATTTCAAAAAAACTAGAAACATATGGAGTAATAAAGAAAGAAGATTTCCTAAATTTTTTTAACAATAAATTTAAACTCCTATCTATAGGATTTCCTTATGATAATTTTGAAGGGTTTATAGTTCCAGACACATATTTTTTAGAAAAAAATACGTCTCCTAAAAGGCTATTTCACATTTTTTACAATAAATTTATAAGGACTTATAAAAAAGCAGACAGAGAGTTTTATGAAAAAATGATAATAGCATCTATAATAGAGAAAGAAGCTAAAACAACAAAAGATAAATATCTAATATCTTCAGTTATTTATAACAGATTAAATAGAAAACTTCCATTACAAATAGATGCAACTTTACTTTATATGGCAAAAAAATTAAATATAAAAGAAAAACGAATAAAAAAATTGAAACTTATACAATCTCCCTACAACACTTACAAAAAACTGGGATTACCTCCTACTCCAATATGTAGTTTTTCAAAAGAAAGTTTAAATGCATCTTTCAATCCTGAGAAAACAGATTATCTCTTTTATTTTACAAAAGATGGAAAAACACATATTTTCTCAAAAGATTATAAACAGCACTTAAAAAAACTAAAATCAAAGTGGTAAAATTTTTTAAATGAAGTTATTAGATAAATACGTATATAAAAAATTTATAGCTTATGAATTTAGTTTAATTATTCTTTTTTCCGTTTTAGTAGTAGCTTCACAGGTTATGCATTTACCATCTGTTTTTTATCATATAGGGATTTTTCAGTTTATAGCTTCTTTGCTACTTATAAATATATCCTTTTTTAAACTTCAATATTTCATTGCAACTATCTTAGCATTTTTTTTTACAGGAATTAATCTAAGAGAAACAAGAGAAATAATAGCTATTAAATCTCTTGGTATTTCTAAGAAGTATCTTCTTTCATTGATTTTTAAAATTTCTATCATTTTAGCTTTACTTTCTATTTTATTTTCATTTTTTATAATTCCTAAAGCAAATAGAGAAAGAGCAAAGTTTATTACAGAAAGTGTAAGAAACTATTATATAGAATCTGTTCAACCTAAAAACTTTTTTAAATTTCCGGGAGATACAGTTATTTATATAGAGGATAAGAATAAAAATCAATTTGTAGATGTATTTTTATTTAGTAAAAAAGATGGTAGATTAATCACTGCAAAAAAGGCTTTTATGAAAAATGGTTTATTAATTTTAGAAAAGGGTTTAATACAAATACCTTCAGAAAAAGGATTTTCTGTTTTGAAATTTGAAAAATACGAACTTAAGTTAGATGTAAATTACAAAAAGGACTACACATATGACGATTTTAAGTTAAAAAAACTAATTGAATTAACTTCATCTTCTAACAAAGATGAAAAAAACAAAGCTTATTCAGTAATTTTTGAAAGAATTGGCTATATTATTCCTTTTCTTTTTATAGGAATAATTGCCTTTTTTATAGGGGTAGGTATAGAAAAAGAAAAAGAAATTTTACTAGGAGCTATTATCTTATTTTTTATTTTATACACATTTGTGAACTTTTATCTTCTAAAACTTATAGAAAAGGGTGTTTTAAATCCTTTT
>DTZN01000273.1 GCA_012961365.1 Hydrogenothermaceae bacterium | reverse complement strand
TATTTCTCAAAAATCTAAAGAGTAGTATTATTGCTATTAGAAGGATTGCTATCCATGTCAATGTGTTTATTGGATTGTAGCCAGTTTTATATACAATAGGATCTATATAATATTCTTGAATAAATTCTTTGAGCATTAGGATATAGCAATGAGTAAAAGAGAAGAATTAGAGAAACAGCTAGAGGGACTAAAAGCGAAATTAAGGGAAGAGAAGAAAAAAGAGAGGATAAAAAAGCAGAATGAATATATCAAACAGCATTATCAAAGGAGAAGTTTTTATGTGCCAAAGGAAATAGAAGATAAGGACTATTACATCTTTTTAAAGTTAGCCAAACAACTAGGGATGAAAACATTTAAAAAAGAAAACGATTATAAAATCTACTATGTAGAAGAGGAGATAAAAAAATTCAAAAATGAGTAAGTTTATAGCAGGTTTTGTGTTAGGTTTTGTAATAGGTTTAATATGCATTTCAGCAGTTATGTATTATGCCAAGGGAGATTGGATAGAATTTAAACTTATTATTCTAGGCATAGCAGAATTGATTTACAAATTTATATATGCATACTTCAAGTATATTTTGCTTGCAATATCATTAGTCATCGGAGCAATGGGAGCGCTTTTACTTTATGAATTTGTAAAAATTGATACCTATAGGAAATCCAAAGAGGCAGAAATAGAAGAAAAATACCAGCAAGCAGAAAAGGAAGCAAATCAGCTAATACATGAAGCAAAGCAAGAGGCAGAATATATAAGAGATACAGCATTTAATAAAGGATACACAGAAGGGCAGGAAAAACACAAAAAAGAGCTAAAATCTTTAAGAAATAAAATATCAGCAGTAAAAAGTATATTTAAAACCTATCCAGAGCTCAACGAATGCTTTAAAAAAATAACAGGTTGGGATTTTGAAAAATGGTTAAAAGGATAGTTTACATGATTTGATAGGCTTGCCTGTGCCAATCTCATTTTAAGTCGTTCGTTCGCTTCGTCAACCTCAAGCCCTTCGGGTTGAGCCTTCGGCTCAAAGGTTGACTTCGCTCACTCACTTCCTTTGCTTGTTTCTAAGCACAGTCAAGCCTGAGAAAGGCAAGCCTTGCTTTTTACATTAAAACAAGTTCATAAAACATATTGCCTTGCCTTTCTTATTGTTCTTTCTATGTAATCCTTATAATTTCTTTTTCTTTCCTTTATCCTTGGACTTTCGTTCAATAGTCTTTCTGTTATTTCCTTATCAGATAACCCCATGCGGACGAGATAACAAACATACTTCATATCAGCAACAGATAAATCACTGTCAGCAAAATCTAACCAAGCTTTTATTTTATTTTGATAATTTGACCTTCTATAAGTATTGATATTATTAACTTTTTCAAAGTGCTTTTCATAAAAAGCTAGAACTTTATCTACATCCAAAATTTTTGCCCCCTGAAATACCACTTGGACTAAAAAATGCGGATTGTATTTTGTGTTGTAAAAGGTTGGTAATCTTTTTAATTGATAAGGACTTAAAGCTCCTGTATCCCCAGAATACACGTAACACAATGCTTTTTGTATCTTATATAGCTCAAATTGATTAACAAATCGCGAAAGTTTAAAGTATGCTTGATATTTTTTTGAGCTTGTTTGAACAAGTAAGAAATGTTGCTTTTCTTTAAATTTATCTATTTTTTGAATATCATCTATAAATGCTATATCAAAAGCTTCATTTGACTTCGAATAACTAAAATAAACATTTTCCTTTCTTTGCTTATTCTTCCAAAACGCATTTTCTTTCTGTAAAACAATTATAGCTTCACTTGCATTGACTGATTTTGCTATTGTTAGCTTTTCATTTAAACTTCTATCGAATAATGCTCTATGAGAAATGAAATGCAAATCAATAAGCATATTTGAAAAGCTAGATAAAAAATCAAAAATCAATTGTTTCTGTTTCATAAGCATTTCGCAATTTTTCAAGTATTTGCGATGCTACAAAATCAGACATTTTGTAAATGTTCAATTTAATTGTTCTTTTATCTTTGTAAACAATGATTGTATCTCTTTCATCTTTTACCTCTAAATTTAACTCTTCATCATCAATCTCTTTAAGTATCTCTAATAGCTCTTTTTTACACTCTGACAAGTTATTATCAAAAAGTAAAGGCAAATAAGAACTTTCTTCGTTAACTTCATAATATTTAGTATTTTTGATACCTGTTTTTTCTATAAATAACCCTTTATCAAGAAACTCCTTTATTATCGAAAATATCCTATTATTCCCAACTGTGTTAAATTTATCCTTAATTACTTTTCTTAAATCACTTTGCCTGACGTAACCATTTTCTGACTTTCTGATATAACTTACTGCAAATCTAAGAATAGCAAGTGTTACAGGTTCTTCTACAACATTGTACATTGCCCATCTAGCTAGCTGTACTGGGTGTGTTAGTGGGT
>DTZN01000272.1 GCA_012961365.1 Hydrogenothermaceae bacterium | reverse complement strand
TAATTTATTGGAGAGTAGTTCACTAAAGTGGGGCTTTTGCCCTTTGTTTGAAATATGAAATACAGAAAAAAAGGTATAAAAAAAGAGCATCACATAATAAAAGATGGGGAAAAAGTTTTAGAAGAACTTATTAAGCTTGGTTTAGTTAAATCTATAATTCCTGGAAGAATTAAAACAACCCCCAAAGGAAGACCAGGAAAATTAAGGTTAACTTATCAATATGATACTGAAGCAGGAGCAAAACTACTTTTAAAAAAAGGCTCTACAGTTCAAGAAGTTTTTGTTATAACAGATAAAAGGAATGAATTGAAGGAATTTATAAAAAATAACTATAATACATAAAGCCTATAAAAATCTAATAAAAATCCAAAAATAACAATAGCTAAAAAAACAACATATACTAAGCTAGCTATAAGTCCACCAAATAAAACATCAAAAAAAGTAAAAAATAAATATCCCACTAAAGCTACATAATACAATTTTTCTGCTTTTTCTCTAGATATTACACCTTTTACATTTGGTATCTGTTTCATTTCTTGAGCTTTTTTTACATAAACAATATTCCATATAATACGGGGAACTAAATGAATAATTCCCCCTATAATAGTAAACACTGCAAAACCGTAAACTATAAAATCTATATGATAAGGTATTAATTCAAATTTGTTAGATATTCCTATTATATGAGCTATTATTAATCCTGCTAAAAAAATATATGGCCCGTTAGAAAAAATTTAACTTGATATGGAATTCCATGCAATTTAAATTGGGGTTTTATACTATCATAGAACACAAATTTGATAAAAAGAATTATCAAAGCAAGTTCTACTAAACTAAAAGCACCAAGTATTTTATAATTTCCAAAATAAAAACCTACTAAAATTGCTAAAACTATAAATTGATGTATATAAACGAGTTGTTTTAATAAGACTTTTGCAAATTTAGTTTTCCCAAGTTCTTGCATATATATCATAGGTATCCATGCAGTTTGGACCCCTAAAACTGCGTTAATCATTACTCCAATAGTAAATGTATGTATATCTATTTGCAATGAAAATTGAGGACTTTTAACAGAAAGCATTAAAAAAATCGCAGATAAAACCATAAAAATATTTGCAAATAATAAAAATTTGACTGTTATAGGCTTTAAATTGTTAATTACAAAGGCTAAGTGTATTGTTGAAAGTAAGGCAATTGCAACAATAAAAAATGAAGATTTCTCAAAATCATTTATGTAAAGATAATATAGATTTAAAACGGAAAGCATAAATACAATATATCCTATAAAACCAGAATTTAATTTCTTTTGCTGAGAATTTGGAATTATTTGATAAAATGCACCTACAATTGTAGGAAGAATAAAGCCAAAAACTGCAAGTTTTCCATAATGTGTAAAATCAAGAGAGGTAACTTTTAATATTAATGATAAAAAAAGCCCCACTAAAGCTAACAGAAAAAATAGTAAACTTACTTTCGAAACATAAAACATTACATTCCACCAAATCTTAATTTAACTGCTAAGAATATTATAATTAAACCGATAATTAAATTGATAATACCAACAATTCTAGTTATGAGTTTTATCCTTTGGGACATATTTGCTTTTGGTCCTAAATAAAAATCATGAAGAACTGCTAAAATTACAGTTAATAAAAAAAACATTAGTTTTTCTTTTAAGGTAATAGCATATGCCAAACTACTGTTTAATAAAGCAATGAACTCCATTCCTGTTATACTAACTGCGTTTAAAACTCCGGTTATAAATAAAACAGGAAGTCCTATAACTGTTCCTATAATACTATATCTTTTTCCAACTTCTTGGAAAATTTTAGTACTGATGGGAAGTTTTCTAACATAAGGAGATAAAACAATAGCCATAAATAGCATTCCCCCTATCCACAAAGAAGCAAAAACAACGTGTAAAAATAAAATTATTTCTTTCATTTTAAACCACTAATTTTCGGCACATTCATAGTTAAACAGTGAAAAGCTCCAAGTCCTATTATTATAGGATAAGCATACAGTCCAATAACTTTTCTGTCAATAAAAACTGATTGAATTATATCTAAAGCTTCTTTATCTTGGGGACAATCAAAAATTGGAACTATTACATATTTGTTAGTTATATAAAAATTTGCATAGCTTGCAGGCAATCTATAACCTTTTAAATCTGGATAATCAAAGTATTGAGGTTCAGGCATGGGAATAGTAATAATACTAAAATCTGTTTGTTTTAAAATTTCTAAATTTTCCTTTAAAGGTTTGTAATTTTCATCTTTTTCATTAGTTTCTATTGCTGTGATAATTGTTTTTTCGGAAACAAATCTAGTTATATCATCTATATGTCCATCTGTATCATCTCCAACAATTCCATCTTTTAGCCATACTATTCTTTTAACTCCAAAATAGTGTTTAAACAAATTTTCTATATCTCTTTTTGTCAAATTAGGATTTCTATTTTTATTAAGCAAACAACTTTCTGTTGTTAGCAAAGTTGTGCCATTAGTATCTATCGAACCACCTTCTAAAACTACATTTATTTTTTCATAACTTACTTTTAAAATTTGACACATTTTTTCACCGACTTTATCATCTAACTCATATGGATACTTTTCTCCCCAACTATTGAATTTAAATTTTAACCCATAAGGATTTCCATTTTTTGAAATTATAAAGGCTCCATAATCTCTATGCCAGGCATCATTAGTTTTTATAATATTTACAATTATATTACTTGATGTTGCTTTATATTTTTCCAATTTTTTTATTAACTTGCTTTTTTGGATTTCATTATCTACATTTATATAAACCTTTTCTCCTTCACTAATTAACTTAACCATATAAGCAAATACATCCTGTGCTTCTCCTAGATATTCAAAGAAAGTTTCTGGATTTTGAGGGAATGTAGTCCATGTGCTATGGTGTGGATACCATTCAGGTAATAGTTTCATTTATGAAAGAAAAACCTCCAAAGCTATTTTACTGCAAATGAGTAATACTGTTTTTTTGCTTTCACAAATTCAAACTTATCTAATTTTGGTAAATAGGCAGTTAATTTATTTCCTAAAACACACCCTGTATCTATTCCATAAGCTCTGTTATTTACATAAGGTTCCTCAAAAACTTGGTGCCCATATATTATCTTTGGAGATTTTTCATCTAATTTTCTCCATTTAGTCCAATCTAATCTTTCAGGGAAACCATTTTCTAAAAACTTTCCAGTTATTGCTCCGTATAGAACAAAGCTTCTTACTTCTTTGTCTTTTTTTCCAATATATTCGTCTTTTATTCCTGCATGGGCTATAATTGTATCGCCATTTACTATTATATAAAGAGGTAATTTTTCCCAGTAATTTAGTATTTTTTCTTTAAGTTTTTCCTGTAAAGAAATGGAAAGAGATTGAAATTCTTCAACTGTTTTTTGAAGACCATAACTTACTTTTACCTTATTACCTTTCAACCATCTCACAAATTTATCCATATGGTTTGATTGAACTTCTATAAATTTTCCTTTTTCAAAAAGCTCAATACAATAGTTTAGGGTATCTAAATTATAATCTCCCCTATCTATATTATCCCCAACACTTATAATAAAGGTATCTTTTCCATAGTTTTCCCAAATTTTTTCTAAAAGTTCTTTAAACTCATAATAACAACCGTGGCTATCTCCTATTACTGCAAACTGACTATTTATATTAATCTTTAAAAAATCGTTCATTTTATATATTTAACCCTTTATAAACTTTATCTATAATAGCTTTAATAGTGTTTATATAATTTTTTCCTTCTCCAAATGGGTCTAACTTCATAATATTTACAGATACATTTTCTTTTAAAAGTCTTAAATACCTTTCGTTATAAAACTGTTTAGATACAAAAATTGTAGGTATTTTCTTTATTTTTATCAAGTTTATTATATAATTAAGATGTTTTATTGTTGGTTTTTTTCCATGACCTAACTCAATAACTGCAAGATAATTAAGTGAAAATCTGTTTGTGAAATATGGATATAGATAATGATAAGAAATAAAGTCTTTATTTTTCAGTTTAGATAGTTTATTTTTACCATATGTAATTAAATTGTTGATTTTTTCTTCAAAGCTTTTGTAATTTAATAAGTATTTATTTTTATTAACTTTGTCTTTTTCTGATAGTTTTTTTGCAATATAAAGGGCTATTTTTTTGCATTCTCAGGATCTAGCCAGATTGCAGGGTGAAATAGTTCATCTTTATTATGGTAATTCTTATTTTTATTATAATTATGTTTTTCAAATTCATATTTTCGTATTAAATAAATACCATCAACTTCATAAATTGGAATTAAATTTTCTTTTTTTATATTTAGGATAATATTTTTTATTTGAGGTTCCCCAGAGCCAATAAAAACAAAAAAATCTGCTGAATATATTTTTTTTAAATCTGAATACTTATATTCATAATTATGTAAGGAAATATTCGTAGGAATTATATAATCAACCTCACAATTTTGATTGCATACTTCCTTTGCTATATCTGCAAGAGGTTTTATAGTTGTTATTATTTTTACCTTTGCATTTGCAAAGGACATGCTAAATAAGGTTAATACAAATATTATTAAAAGCCTCATTAAGCTTTCTCCTTAGAAAAATGTTCCTAAAACAAATCCAAATCTAGATTTTCCTACTCTAGGAGGAGGATTTGCGACTACTCCATAATATATATCAATAGGTGCCATTGGCGTTATAATTTTTAAACCTAATCCATAGGATGTATATATTTTTGACTTAAGTTCTTCGAAAGAATTAAAACCCCTTCCTTGGTCTACAAAAATATAACCCCACAAAAATTTTTCAATAAGAGGATGACTTAGTTGATAATTTAAAATAAGCTCGTTTTCAGCTCCCAATGGATTTAAAGCATCATCATAAGGACCTGCCATACCATAATTAAATCCTCTTATAGTAAAATCGCCACCAACAAAGAAGTATTCATCAAGAGGTATTTCTTTGTTTATAGGTTTAACAAAACCATATCTAAACTTAAATGAAAAAATAAAATCTGTCCATAAAATGTGGTCTGGTATTATAAAACTAGCACTAGAAACAAGTTTATAAAAATCTCTTGTTCCTGTTCCAAGCTTTATATTTAATGATAAATCTGAACCTTGAGTTGGTAATATTGGATTGTCTAAATTATTTCTGTTTATATACCAATAAATACTATATAATTCATAAGGTCCTGCTTGTCTTTGTATATAAAGAGGCGCTTCTGGTTGAACATTTTTTATATTCCCTTTTTCTAGTGTTAGACCTATACCTGTCCTATAATACTCTTTAAATTCCATAGATATAGAAGGAGAAAATCCTAACTTTTGTGAAATAAAGGTTCCATAATCAACATATTTATCATACAAACTAAACCCTAAATCAAGAGGTCTGTAAAATGCCCATTTATGAAGGTATGAGATTTCATTGTTTCTATATTGAGAACCAATACTTAGAGATAAGCTAGCAGTATCTCCTGTTCCCATAAAATTACCTTTTCTTATAGAAGCAAATAAAGATAAACCTGTAAGCTGACTATATCCTGCTCCTATAGATATTTGTCCTGTAAATCTTTCTTGAACATTAACATCGACATCAAGTTTATTATCGCCTCTAAATTTAGGATTAAATCCTATACCATTGTAAAATCCTAATCTATATAGTCTTGCCTGAGACCTAAATAAATCTTTTCGTTTGAATAAATCCCCTGGCGCAAATCTAAGTTCTCTTCTTATTACATAGTCTCTGGACTCATAATTTCCAGAAATATTAACAAAATTAACATAATATATATTTCCTTTATTTATGTTATAAACTACTTTTACAAGTTTATTTTGCTTATCAAGAATTTTTTCATCTTCTACTCTGGTAAATAAATATCCAAGTTCTGTGTATTTATTTGTAATTTCTTCTTTTATTTTTCTTATAATTTCTCCATTGTAGTAATCTCCTATTTTTAAATCTCTTTTAAACCTTTCTAAGATTTCATCTCTTGTGTATAAAGAGTTATTTTTAAACTCAATAGCAGAAAGTTTATATCTTGGACCTTCTTTAATTTTTATAAAAATGTAATATTCCTCTCCTTTTTTTAGCTGTATTTCAGGCTCACTTACTTCAACTTCAAAAAATCCTTTATTTAAGTAAAGCTCCCTTATTCTTTCAATATCTTCGTATAAAACTTCTTTTTCTAACTTGGGGTGTATTCTTAATTTCCATATATTCCTTTCTTTAGTTTCCATTACATCTTTAATTTCATCTTCATCAAGTTGTTTATTACCAATTATAATAATATCTTTTATATATGCCTTTTTTCCTTCTTCTATTTGGAAAACAAGTATATTACCTTTGAAGTAATAATCAACTTTTACCTTATAATATCCTTTCTTTTCATAATATTTAAGGATTTTTTTTCTCATTTGTTCTATTTCTTCTATTGAGAAGACCCTTCCAAGCCCCTTTTTTGGAGAGTATAATTTCTTGGTTAATTCAGGACCTAAGGTTGAAAAAAATAAAGCCTTTCCTACTTCTTCTCTTTTTTCTTCTATACCTAGCTCTTGTATTAAATCTTCAGTAGGTATATCTTCGTTTCCTTCAAATTCAATTTTTTGAACAACAGGTAGTTCTTTAAAGACAAATATTAAATCTATTCCATTTTCAGTATACCTTGTATAAGTTTCTATTTCCCTAAAATAACCAAGTTTATATAAATCCTTTAAAGTAGAAACAATATCATCTCTAACAACTATTGCTCCTTTTTTAAAAGAAATTAAAGGTTTTATTATTTCAGGTTTTATATATTTAAGACCTCTTATTTCTATTTTTTCCAGCTTATAAACTTTTTCTACAGTTTTTGTATAGCTTTCATTAAGAGTAGAATTTGAAGTTTTTTCTTCTGCATAGGAAGGGAAAAAGAATAAAAAAACAAATAAAAGGAGGAAAAACCCTCCTAATATATTTAAGCTGTTTGAACTGTTTCTTTTTTGGATTTTCTTTGTTTTACCTGTTTCTTTGACTTTTTCACTTTTATTGTAGGATTTCCATCTTTTGAAATTGTTATTTCTGCAATAGACCCTGCAGGTAATTTCCCTTTCAATATTTCTTCTGCTAGTAAGTCCTCTACTAAAGATTGTAAAGCTCTTTTTATACTTCTTGCTCCATACTCTGGTTTGAATTCCTTGTCTATAAGATAATCTACAAATTTCTTTGAAAGTTTTACAGTAATTTCCCATTCACTTAACCTTTTATTTATATCTTTTAATTGAATATCAATTATACCTTTAACAACTTCTCTATCCAATGGCTTAAATACAATTATGTCATCTAACCTGTTTAAAAATTCTGGTGAGAAATGTTTTTTCACTTGTTGTAAAACATTCTTTTTCATTTCTTCATAATCTAAAAGTGTAGATTTTTGCTCAAATCCCATTTTATTACTTTCAAGTATTAATCTTGCCCCAAGGTTAGAAGTCATAATGATAATAGTATTGCTAAAATCAACTACTCTTCCAAAAGAGTCTGTTAATCTTCCATCATCAAAAATTTGTAAAAATATGTTAAATACATCTGGGTGTGCTTTTTCTATTTCATCAAACAATAAAACAGAGTAAGGTCTTCTTCTAACTGCTTCTGTTAGTTGCCCTCCTTCTTCATAACCTACATATCCTGGAGGTGCTCCGATTAATCTAGAAACTGTATGCTATTCCATGTATTCAGACATATCAAATCTAACTAAGGCTTCCTCTGTTCCAAACAAATATTCTGCTAATGCTTTTGCTGTTTCTGTTTTACCCACTCCTGTAGGTCCTAAGAACATAAACACTCCAATAGGTCTATGTTGTCCTTTCAATCCTACACTATTTCTTCTTATAGCTTTAGATATTGTTTTTATAGCCTCATCTTGGTCAACAACTCTCTTATGTAGTTCTTCTTCTATATGCAGTAATTTTTCTGCCTCTGTTTCTGTTAGTCTTGCAACAGGTATTCCTGTCCATTTTGCAACAACTTGAGCAATATCTTCTACTTTAACTTTTGGTTTTTTAACTTTTTTCTTATCCTTCCATTCTGCCTTTAATGTTTCAAACTTAGCCCTAAGCTTAAGTTCTTCATCTCTGAGTTTAGCTGCTTTTTCATAATCTTGTTCTTTAGCTGCTTGAGCTTTTTCTTCCTCTATTTTCTTTATCTTTTCTTCTAATTTCTTAAGTTTTGGAGGAAGTTCTAGCTCTCTTAATCTTACCCACGCACCTGCTTCGTCTATAAGGTCTATTGCTTTATCTGGAAGCTGTCTATCTGTAATGTATTTAACAGAGTATTCTACTGCTTTTTCTATAGCTTCTTTTGTATATTCGACCTCATGGAATTCTTCAAATTTGTGTTTTAATCCCATTAGTATTTTTATTGCATCTTCTGGAGAAGGCGGTTCTACTAAAACAGGTTGAAATCTTCTTTCTAAAGCTCCATCTTTTTCTATATATTTTCTGTATTCATCAATTGTTGTAGCTCCTATTACCTGTATTTCTCCTCTTGCTAAAGCAGGTTTTAACATATTTGAAGCATCTATTGAGCCTTCAGCAGCTCCTGCTCCAACAAGTGTATGAAGCTCATCTATAAATAGGATTATATAAGGAGCTTTTTCCAGTTCTTTTAGTATATTTTTAAGTCTTTCTTCAAATTGACCTCTGTATTTTGTTCCTGCAACTAACGCTGCTAAATCTAAAGCAACTATTCTTTTCCCCTGTAATGGCTCTGGAACTGTTTTATCAGCTATTCTTTGAGCTAATCCTTCAACTATAGATGTTTTACCAACTCCCGGTTCTCCTATTAAAACTGGATTGTTTTTTCTTCTCCTAGATAATATTTGTATAACCCTATCTATCTCTTTATCTCTTCCAACAACAGGGTCTAACTTTCCTTCCCTTGCTAATGCTGTTAAATCTCTTGAAAATCTATCTATATTAGGAGTTGGAACCTGCTTAACCTGTTCTTGAGGAGGTATTTCTCCAAGTATTTGTAAAATTTCTCTTCTGATAGAATATTCATCTATTCCAAACCCTCTTAAAACTCTACCACCAAGTCCTGTTTTTTCTCTAACTATTCCTATTAAGAGATGTTCTGGTCCTACAAACTGGTGATGTAAAATTCTAGCTTCTTCTACAGCAAATTCTAAAACCCTTTTTGCATCAGGAGCAAATAAAACTTCCCCTACATGTGAACCTTTTACCATTTGGGCAGTTAAAGTTCTCTTTACCTTATCGATAGTTAATCCAAATCTAGATAAAACCAGAACTGGTATATCCTCTTCTTCTAATAGAGAAAGAAGTAAATGTTCGCTACCTAAATAATTATTTTTATATTCTAAAGCTATTTCCCTTGCATTTAATATTACTTTTCTAGCCCTTTCAGTAAATTTTTCAAACATGACTAAATACCTCTTTTTTAATTTTATATAAAAGCTCTTATGAATATTATACTCTTCTTAAAAATTTCAAGGACTTTTACTAAAAATTAAGCCATCTTCCATATAATAAATACTTTGACAATATTTTGCTATATTAACGTCATGTGTAGCAATGACTATACTCACATTATACTTTTCGTTTAAATGTTTAAAAATCTCCATAACTTTTTTACTATTTTTTGTATCTAAATTACCTGTTGGTTCATCTGCTATTATTATAGATGGTTTATTAATAATAGCTCTTGCAATTGCAACCCTTTGTTGTTGTCCTCCTGAAAGCTCAGATGGCTTATGATTTAGTCTGTCTTTTAGTCCTAGATTTACTAATATTTCCTTTGCTTTTTCAAAAGCTTCCTTTTTACTTTTGTTATAAATAAGATAAGCTAATGCTACATTTTCTAATGCAGTAAATTCTGGAAGTAAATGGTGAAATTGAAAAACAAAACCTATTTCTTTATTTCTTAATTTTGCTAATCTTTTTTCATTTAAGGAAAAAACATCTTCATTATTTATATAAACTTTTCCTTCTGTTGGGGTATCTATTGTTCCAAGAATATGTAAAAATGTGCTTTTTCCTGAACCTGAAGGTCCCATAATTGCAATCATTTGTCCTTTATTTAAAGAAAAATTAATTCCTTTTAGTGCTTTTACTTTTTCTTTTTTATTGGAAAAGGTTTTTTTTATATTTTCGGCTTTTAAGACTATATCACTCATATCTTAAAACCTGTGCTGGTATTTCTCTTGATGCAAAATAAGCTGGAAGTATTGAGGAAACAAAACATATAAGAACTGAATTAATAGAGACTACAATAACATCTAAAATAGAGGTTTTAAGAGGTAAATATTCCATCATATAAACTTCTGGGTTCAACTTTACCAACTGGTATGTATCTACAACATATATAGTAGATAATCCTATTAAAATACCTAAGATAGTTCCAACTATTCCAAGAATTAATCCTTGCCATAAAAATACTTTTAAAATAAATCTGTTATCAGCACCTATTGTCTTTAAAATTGCTATATCTTTTCTTTTTTCCCTTGATTTTGCTATTAAAAGACTTGAAATATTAAATGAAGCAACTAAAACTATCAAAGCAATTACTAAAAACATAGCAAGTTTTTCAAATTCTAAAGCTTGAAATAAACTTCTATTCATATCTATCCAAGTTTTTACCATGTAAGGAAAATCAAGTTTTTCTTCCAAATACTTTGAAACTTCTTCTGCTTTGTATGGGTCTGTTAATAGTAGTTGTATTCCTGTTATCTGATTTTTCATGTCAAGTAGTATTTGAGCTGTTTTTATATTCATCCCAACAAAAGAACTATCAAAATCATATATACCAAAATATGCAATTGCTCCAACTTTTACTTTTAATATTTTAGGAATATATCCTAGTGCAGTTTTTCTTCCAAAAGGAGAAATTAGTTTTATGTTATCCCCAACAGAAACTCCTAAGGCTATAGATAAATCTTTTCCTATTATTACTGTTTTGTCGTTTTTAATACTATCGAACGAACCTTCTATAATAAATCTGTCCAGTTTCATTATCCTTTTTTCTTTTTCAGGATTTACTCCCCTTATAAATATGCTTTCCACAGATGAACCAATAGATGCTAAAGCTTGGGAGTAAACGAAATACTCAAAATCTTCTACATAGGGAATATTACCAAGCTTTTGCATTAAACTATCTGCTTCATTATCAAAGAATTTATTCGTTATTTTAAGGATTATAACCTGAGGTGTAGTTTGTAGGATTTTTTCTTTTAAGCCATATTGGAAACCTGACATAACTGCAAGGGTTATAAGCAGTGCAGAAACACCAACTATTACCCCTAAAAGGGAAATTAAAGCCATAAAAGATAAGGCTTTACTTTTTATAGAAAATAAATATCTAAATGCTAT